>PPEA01000072.1 GCA_002967005.1 Mycobacterium talmoniae | reverse complement strand
GCCGACGACTGGCTGGCCAACGCCCGTTTCGGCAGCCCCAGCGCCGCCAGCTCGGCCGCGTACGGGTGGTCGCCGAGCCGCAGCCGCGCCCCGCCCAGCCGCACCCGCATCCCGTAATTACGCATCTCCCAGGGGATTTCGCGGGTCACGCCGTCGCTGTGGCTGTAGGTCGTCAACACCTGGGGTCGCGACTCAGCGCCGACGGGATCGGGCAGGCCCGCACCGAATTCGATGCCGGCCACCAGCTGGCCGTCGACGGTGACGTCGAAGTCGAACCGCGGCGTCTCGCGCACGGTGAAATCCGCCATCACCTTGGGGAAGCCCCAGATCCGCCGCCCGGCTTCCAAGGTGAAGCCCTGGTTGACCGGCAGGTGGTGGATGAACGCGGCCGCCGAGCCCAGCGCCCGCGGTCCGCGCGCGGTGGACCCGGGCGGGTTGACCATGACCGCGGTGCCGAATTCGTGATACTGCCCCAGGTCGCCGTCGACGTAGCGGACCAGCATCAGCATCGTCATCGCCCGGCCGGGCCGATATTCGCACACCGACAATCCGCTGTAGTCGATGAGCCGCTGCGCGGCGCCGGCGGGCACCGAGAACATCGCGACGTGGGTGTCGGCCTGGCGGATGCGCACCGGCATGGTCAGCACGGTGCCGGCGATCGTGTGCTGGGACAGGTTTCCGGCAGTCATACCGCCAACTTAGAACGTGTTCTAATCCGGCGGTAGCGCTTTGGTCAGATCAGGGCGGCCAGCTCCTGAATCTGGGCGGTGCTGCGCGCCGACACCACCATCATCGTCACCCCGGCGGCTTCCCACACGGTGATCTGCTTGCGCACGTAGTCGATGTCGCCGACGATGACGGCGTCGTCGACCAGCTCGTCGGGGATGACCTTGGCCGCCTCGTCCTTGCGCCCGGAACGGAACAGCGCGGTGACGTCGTCGACCACCTCCGCGTAACCCATCCGGCGGTAGACGTCGGCGTGGAAGTTGGTGTCCTCGGCGCCCATCCCGCCCATGTACAGCGCCAGGAACGGTTTGATCCCGGCGAACGCCGCGGGACGGTCGTCGGTGATGACCACCTGGGCGGTCGCGCAGATCTCGAAGTCCGCCCGGCTGCGCCGCGCGCCGGGCCGGGCGAAGCCCTCATCGAGCCATGCGTTGTAGGTGTCGGCCATCCGCGGGGTGTAGAAGATCGGCAGCCAGCCGTCGCAGATCTCGGCGGCCAGCGCCACGTTCTTGGGGCCCTCGGCGCCGAGCATCACCGGGATGTCGGCGCGCAGCGGGTGGGTGATCGGCTTGAGCGCCTTACCCAGCCCGGTGGTGCCCTGCCCGGTCAGCGGCAACGGGTAGTGCGGGCCGGCGCTGGTGACCGGCGCCTGCCGCGCCCACACCTGGCGCAGGATGTCGATGTATTCGCGGGTGCGGGCCAGCGGCTTGGGAAAGCGCTGGCCATACCAGCCCTCGACGACCTGCGGGCCGGACACCCCGAGCCCGAGGATGTGCCGGCCGCCGGACAGGTGATCCAGCGTCAGCGCGGCCATCGCCGCCGCGGTCGGGGTGCGCGCGCTCAGCTGCACCACCGAGGTGCCCAGCCGCACCCGGCTGGTCGCGGCACCCCACCAGGCCAGCGGGGTGTGGCGTCCGAGCCCCACGCTTCGGCGGTGAACACCGCGTCGAAGCCGGCGGCCTCGGCGGCCGCGACCAGTTCGGCGGCGTTTTCCGGGGGCTGTGCGCCCCAATATCCCAGCTGGAGTCCAAGCTTCATGCGATCGCCTTCCGGCCCGTTCTTGAAACCATTGTTAGAACCTGTTCTACTCGATGCTGTGACTGCCAGCCAAAGCCGCCCGGCGCTGATGGACCAGCATGAGCCGCCCCTCTCCGCGCCGCTGACGTTGTCCTTCGACTACACCCGTTCAGTCGGTCCCACCCTCGGCGCGTTCTTCACCGCGTTGCGGGAGCGCCGCATCCTGGGGGCCCGCGGCTCCGACGGTCGGGTCCACGTGCCGCCGGCCGAATACGACCCGGTCACCTATGAACAGCTGACCGAGATGGTACCGGTGAGCAGCGTGGGCACCGTGGTCTCCTGGAGCTGGCAGCCGGCGCCGCTGCAGGGCCAGCCGCTGGACCGCCCGTTCGCCTGGGCGCTGATCACCCTGGACGGCGCCGACACCCCGATCCTGCACGCGGTCGACGCCGGCGACCCGTCCGCCATCAGCGCCGGCACCCGCGTGCACGTGCACTGGGCCGACGAGCCGGTCGGCGCGATCACCGATATCGCCTACTTCGCGCTCGGGGATCAGGCCGAACCGGTGCCGGATGACACCGAGCAGCGGGATCCGGTGACGATGGTGGTCAGCCCGGCCAACATCGAGATCCAGCACACCGCGTCGCAACCGGAGAGCGCCTATCTGCGGGCGCTGCAGAACGGCAAGCTGCTCGGCGCGCGCACCGGCGAAACCGGCAAGCTGTACTTCCCGCCCAAGGAAGCAGATCCGGCCACCGGGCTACCCCTGGACACCTTCGTCGAACTGCCGGACACGGGCACCGTGACGACGTTCGCGATCATCAACATCCCGTTCGCCGGTCAGCGCATCAAGCCGCCGTATGTGGCGGCCTACGTGCTGCTCGACGGCGCCGATATCCCGTTCTTGCACCTGGTCTCCGACATCGACGCGCACGAGGTCCGGATGGGCATGCGGGTGCAGGCGGTGTGGAAGCCGCGCGAGGAGTGGGGTCTGGGCATCGACAACATCGAGTACTTCCGGCCCTCCGGCGAACCCGACGCCGACTACGACAGCTACAAGCACCACCTGTGAGGGGCAGCATGACGCAACGCGAAGTCGCGGTGGTGGGGTTCGCCCACGCCCCGCACGTCCGCCGCACCGACGGCACCACCAACGGCGTCGAAATGCTGATGCCGTGTTTTGCCCAGCTGTACTCCGAGCTGGGCATCGAACGCGCCGACATCGGCTTCTGGTGCTCGGGGTCCTCGGACTACCTGGCCGGCCGCGCGTTTTCGTTCATCTCGGCGATCGACTCGATCGGTGCGGTGCCGCCGATCAACGAGTCGCACGTGGAGATGGACGCCGCGTGGGCGCTGTATGAGGCCTACATCAAGGTGCTGACCGGCGAGGTCGACACCGCGCTGGCCTACGGGTTCGGCAAGTCCTCGGCCGGCATATTGCGCCGGGTGTTGGCGCTGCAGACCGACCCGTACACCGTCGCACCGCTGTGGCCGGACTCGGTGTCGATCGCCGGGCTGCAGGCCCGCCTCGGGTTGGACGCGGGTAAGTGGACCGCCGAGCAGATGGCCCAGGTGGCGCTGGAGTCGTTCGCCGGCGCCGACCGGGTGGATTCGGAAAAGCCGGCCAAGAGCATCGACGAGCTGCTGGAGCGGCCGTACTTCGCCGACCCGCTGCGCCGCCACGACATCGCGCCGATCACCGACGGGGCGGCCGCGATCGTGCTGGCCGCCGGCGACAAGGCCCGCGAGCTGTGCGAAAACCCGGCCTGGATCACCGGTTTCGAGCACCGCATCGAAACGCCGGTGCTCGGTGCCCGGGATCTGACGCAATCGCCGTCCACCGCCGCGTCGGCGCAAGCCGGCACCGGCGCAGACGTCGGCTCGGTGGAGGTCGCCGAGATCCACGCCCCGTTCACCCACCAGCAGCTGATCCTCACCGAGGCAATGGGGTTGCCGTCGTCGGCGCGGGTCAACCCGTCCGGCGGTGCGCTGGCCGCCAACCCGATGTTCGTCGCCGGGCTGGAACGGATCGGGTTCGCCGCCCAGCACATCTTCAACGGGACCGCGCAGCGGGTGCTGGCCCACGCCACCAGCGGACCTGCGCTGCAGCAGAACCTGGTGGCCGTCATGGAAGGTCGGGACAAGTAATGGCCGCGAAGCAACTCGCCGCGGTGCTGGGCACCGGACAGACCAAGTACGTCGCCAAACGTCAGGACGTGTCGATGAACGGCCTGGTGCGCGAGGCCATCGACCGCGCGCTGGCCGACTCGGGGTCCACGTTCGACGACATCGACGCCGTCGTGGTCGGTAAGGCGCCCGACTTCTTCGAGGGCGTCATGATGCCGGAACTGTTCATGGCCGACGCCGTCGGCGCGTCCGGCAAGCCGCTGATCCGGGTGCACACCGCCGGTTCGGTGGGCGGCTCCACCGGTGTGGTGGCCGCCAGCCTGGTGCAGTCCGGCAAGTACCGCCGGGTGCTGGCGATGGCCTGGGAGAAGCAGTCCGAATCCAACGCCATGTGGGCGCTGAGTATCCCGGTCCCGTTCACCAAGCCGGTCGGCGCCGGCGCCGGCGGCTACTTCGCCCCGCACGTGCGGGCCTACATCCGCCGGGCCAACGCCCCCACCCACATCGGCGCGATGGTGGCGGTCAAGGATCGGCTGAACGGCGCCAAAAACCCACTGGCCCACCTGCACCAGCCGGACATCACGCTGGAGAAGGTGATGGCCTCGCAGATGCTGTGGGATCCGATCCGGTTCGACGAAACCTGCCCGTCCTCCGACGGCGCCTGCGCGGTGGTGATCGGCGACCAGCAGGCCGCCGACGCCCGGGTCGCCGACGGGCATCCGGTGGCGTGGATTCATGCCACCGCGCTGCGCACCGAGCCGCTGGCCTACTCCGGCCGCGACCAGGTCAACCCGCAGGCCGGCCGGGACGCCGCGGCGGCGCTGTGGAAGGCGGCCGGCATCACCAACCCGATCGAGGAGATCGACGCCGCCGAAATCTACGTGCCGTTCTCCTGGTTCGAGCCGATGTGGCTGGAGAACCTCGGGTTCGCGGCCGAGGGCGAGGGCTGGAAGCTCACCGAGGCCGGCGAGACCGCGATCGGGGGCCGGTTGCCGGTCAACGCCTCCGGCGGGGTGCTCTCCAGCAACCCGATCGGCGCGTCGGGCATGATCCGGTTCGCCGAGGCGGCGATCCAGGTGATGGGCAAGGGTGGTGACCACCAGGTGCCGGGCGCGCGCAAGGCGCTGGGCCACGCCTACGGCGGTGGCTCGCAGTACTACTCGATGTGGGTGGTGGGGGCAGACAAGCCGTGACCATGAAGTACACCTGCAGCGTGGCGATGGGCCCGATCGATCAGTTGGTCGATCTGGCGAAGACCGCCGAAGAAGTCGGGTTCGACGCGATCGCGCTGCCGGATTCGCTGTTCTACATGGAAAAGGCCGCCGCGGACTATCCGTACACCCCGGACGGCTCGCGGATGTGGGACGAAAACACCCCGTGGGTGGATCCGCTGATCGCCGCCGCGGCGATGGGCGCGGTGACCTCCACGCTGCGGTTCTACACCAACGTGCTCAAGCTGGGCTCCCGCAATCCGCTGCTGCTGGCCCGCCAGGTCGGCTCGGTGGCCAACCTGACCGGCGACCGGTTCGGCTTCGGGGTCGGGATCGGCTGGGCGCCGGAGGAATTCGAATGGTGCGGGGTGCCGTACGCGCGCCGCGGCGCCCGGGTGGACGAGATGATCGAGGTGATCAAGCTCGTGCTGGCCGGCGGCATGGTGGAATTCCACGGCGAATTCTTCGATTTCGACCGGCTGCAGATGAGCCCGGCGCCGTCCCGGCCGGTGCCGTTCTACGTCGGCGGGCACACCGAGGTGGCACTCAAGCGCGCCGCCCGGGTCGGTGACGGCTGGACGTCGGCGATGATGACCGGTGAGCAGTTGAGCCAGACCATCGCCCGGCTCAACGCGTTGCGCACCGAATTCGGCCGCGCCAACGAGCCGTTCGAGTTTCAGGCGGTGTGCATCGACAAGTTCGGGGTGGACGGCCACCGCGAGCTGGCCGCCGCCGGCGTCACCGACAACATCGTCATCCCGTGGATGTTCGACGGCCTGGGCTTCGACGCGCCGCTGGACAAGAAGAAGGACTCGCTGAAACGCTTCGCCGACACCTACATACATTCGGGATGGCAGGACCAACAATGACCGAACACCCCGCCCAGGCGGCCGGCCGTCGTTCCCGCGAGGCGGTGGCCGCCCGCGACAAGGACGCCTGGCTGGCGGTCTTCGCCGACGACGCGATCGTGCAGGACCCGATCGGGCCGTCGCACTTCGACCCCGAAGGCAAGGGGCATCGCGGCCGCGATGAGATCTCCGCGTTCTGGGACAAGGCCATCGCCCCCACCGACAAGATCGAGTTCAACTTCGTCGACAGCTTCCGCTGCGGGGACGAGGAAGCCAACGTCGGCAACATCGTCATCACCATGGGCGGCCACCAAATCACCACCGACGGCGTGTTCACCTACCGGGTCAACGACGCCGGCCAGCTGGTGGCGCTGCGGGCGTACTGGGAGTTGGACCGCGCCGCGGCGACCGCCCGCAAGATCTAGAGCGGTTCCAGCCCGGCCCGGTAGCGCTGGGCCAGCTCCTGGTAGGCCTTCGGGTTGACGTTGACCCACATTTCGGCGCCGGTGCCGGCGATCGGACCCTTGACCTTCGCCGGCGACCCGACCACCAGCACCCCGTCGGGGATCTTGGTGCCGCCGACCACCAGCGCACCCGCGGCGACCATCGCCCGCGACCCGATCACCGCGCCGTCCAGCACGGTGGCGTGGTTGGCGATCAGCGCCTCGGCGCCGACGTGCACCCCGTGGATGACGCACATATGCGCCACCGTCGCACCCGGCCCGATGTCGACCGGGATGCCCGGCGGCGCGTGCAGCACCGAGCCGTCCTGCACATTGGCGCCCTCGCGCACCACGATCGGCGCGTAGTCGGCGCGCAGCACGGTGTTGAACCACACCGACGCGCCGGCCTCGATGGTGACGTCGCCGATCAGGGTCGCGGTGGGGGCGACGAACGCGGTGGGGTCGATGCGCGGCGATCGGCCTTCAAAGGAAAACAGCGGCATCGTCCAGATATACCCCAGCGCGGGTACTCAAGCTCACGAGCAGCCGTTATTGCGCAATCCAACGGAAAAACTGTAACGTGTTCTAGTTAGAAGCTACGGAACTGGGAGGCGTGATGGCGACCGAGACGGCCGGTATTCGCGAGATCGACACCGGCACCCTGCCGGACAGGTACGCCCGGGGGTGGCACTGCTTGGGTCCGGTCAAGAACTTCCTGGACGGCCAACCGCACGGCATCGAGATTTTCGGCACCCACCTCGTCGTGTTCGCGGACTCGCAGGGCGAGCTGAAGATCCTCGACGGCTACTGCCGGCACATGGGCGGCAACCTGGCCCAGGGCACCATCAAGGGCGACGAGATCGCCTGCCCGTTCCACGACTGGCGTTGGGGCGGCGACGGCAAATGCAAGCTGGTGCCCTACGCCAAGCGCACCCCGCGACTGGCCCGCACCCGCGCCTGGACCACCGATGTGCGCGGCGGGCTGCTGTTCGTCTGGCACGACCACGAGGGCAACCCGCCGCCGGAGGAAGTGCGGATCCCGGAGATCCCGGAGGCGTCCAGCGGGGAGTGGACCGAATGGCGCTGGAACAGCATTGAGATCGACGCCAACTGCCGCGACATCATCGACAACGTCACCGATATGGCGCACTTCTTCTACATCCACTACGGGCTGCCCACCTATTTCAAGAACGTGTTCGAGGGCCACATCGCCTCGCAGTACCTGCACAACGTCGGCCGCCCGGACGTCAACGACATGGGCACCACCTACGGTGAGGCGCACCTGGATTCGGAGGCCAGCTACTTCGGCCCGTCGTTCATGATCAACTGGCTGCACAACAGCTACGGCGGGTTCAAGGCCGAGTCGATCCTGATCAACTGCCACTACCCGGTGAGCCAGGAGAAGTTCGTCCTGCAGTGGGGGGTGATCGTGGAAAAGCCCAAGGGCATGGACGACGCGACCACCGAGAAGCTCGCGGCGGCGATGACCGACGGCGTCAGCAAGGGCTTCCTGCAGGACGTCGAGATCTGGAAGCACAAGACCCGCATCGACAATCCGCTGCTGGTCGAGGAGGACGGCGCGGTCTACCAGATGCGCCGGTGGTATCAGCAGTTCTACGTCGACGTCGCCGACGTCACCCCGGAGATGACCGACCGCTTCGAAATCGAGGTGGACACCACGGTGGCCAACGAGAAATGGCACGTGGAGGTCGAGGAGAACCTCAAACGCCAGGCCGCAGAGAAAGAGAAGGCCGAACAGGGCTCGGCATGACCGACTCCGGGCCGCAGCCGCCGCCAGACGTCGATCTGCTGGCTCGGTCCATGCTGTCCCTGCACGGCCCGCACGACGACCACGACCACCCGCCGAGTGACGCCGGCGTCGGCCGGTGGGCGAAGGCGCCGGATTTCGCCAACGATCCGGCGCGGGCCGCCGAGGTGGCCGCCGCCACCCGAGCCGACCGCGAACGCTACCTCACCGCGGGACTGGTGCCGGTGGACTGCCGGTTCTGCCACGCCACCGTCGCCGTCAAGAAGCTGGGGCCCGGACACACTGCGGTGCAGTGGAATTCCGAGGCCACCGGGCGCTGCGCGTATTTCGCCGAGCTGCGCAGCAGCGGCGAGCACAGCGGCCGGGCCCGCTCCTGCCCGAAACTGGCCGACAGCATCAAACACGCGGTCGCCGAGGGCTGCCTCGAAGAGGTGTCCAGCGCACCGCCCCCCGGCGACGGCTAGCGGCCCACCGAACCGGACGCGCCGAACCGGCCCGCGCCGAACGTGTAATCAGACCGGGATTTCAGCCGATTTTTCGCGCTGAGTACACGCTCGGCGGACAGAGCGCCTCGCGGGTCACAGCCCGGCGAACCGCTCCTTGACCGCGTCGCTGGTCAGCCCGTAATCACCCAGCGAATAGGTGTGCTTGGGCGCGCGCGGGCCCTGTTGGCTCGCGGCGTGGCTGGCCTGCATCGCGGCCCGGGCCGCCTCGGTGAGCGGCAAGCCGAAATGGCGGTAGATGGACTCCACGGTCGCCAGCGGATCGGCGACGAAGTCGGCGTAGTCGACGTCGCAGAACTGCGCCGGGTCGTGCTTGGCGCGTTCGGCGTTGAACCGCTCCAGCCCCCGCGACCAGGTCTCCATCGCGTCCGCGCCGATCTGCGCCCCGACAAAGCTGTTCGACCACCCGGCGGTGGTGTGCTGGGCCAGCGAGCACATCGACGCATGATGGTCTCGGCCGGGCGGTGGCACTGCACGACCAGCGCGTCGGGGTAGGTGGCCATCAGCGCGTCCAGCGCGAACAGGTGGCTGGGATTCTTGAGCACCCAACGCTTCTCGGCGTCGTACAGGCCGATCAGCTGCAGGTTGCGGCGGTGCCGCCGATACGACGGCCCCCAGTCCTGCCGGGATAGCCACTGCGCGTAGCTGGGCAGGTGCGCCAGCGTCTCATACGACACCGAATGCAGCGACTGGCGCAGCAGCTGCCAGCACTCCTCCAGCTCGTCGGCGGTCATGAAGTGCAGGCCGGTGTAGCCGGGGTTTTCGTCGTGGTGCTGACTGAACTGGGCCTGCAGCTGTTGGAACACCGGGTTGGTGTCCCAGGTGTCCCGCGGCGGGCGCGGCTGCGGGTATTCGGCCAGCCACATCTGCAGACCCTGATGCGCGGGGTCGGCGCCGAGCAGCCGATGCAACGCGGTGGTGCCGGTACGCGGCAACCCGGTCACGAAGATCGGCCGCTCGATGACGACGTCGGCGTGCTCGGGGTGCTGCTGCCAGGCGGCCTGTGATAGCAGCCGGGCCACCAGCGCGCCGCGTAGAAAGAACCGGTTCATCTTGCTGCCCAACGGGGTTAGGTCGGCTTCGGTCTGGTAGGAGTCCAGCAGCACACCCAGGGCTTCGCGGTAGTTGTCGTCGTCGGCGCCGAAATCGTCGAGCCCGACGAACTTGCTGGCCGAGGCGTGCAGGTCCTCGACGGTGCCGACATCGGTGCGTTCGGTCATCAGGATTTGTACTCCCCGCAGTTGACGTCGAGGGTCTGGCCGGTGATGCCGCTGGCCAGGTCGCTGGCCAAAAACAGGATCGCCGAGGCCACCTCGTCCTCGGTGGGCAGCCGCTTGAGGTCGGAGTTGGCGGCGGTGGCGTCATAGATCGCCTCCACCGTGGTGCCGTACTTGCCGGCCTGATGCTCGAAGTAGCTTTTCAGGGTGTCGCCCCAGATGTAGCCGGGCGCAACCGAGTTGACCCGGATTCCGTCGCTGCCGAGTTCGCTGGCCAGCGACTGCGACATCGCCAGCAGCGCGGACTTGGCCATCTTGTAGGCGCCGTACTTGGGCTGCGAATGCCGGATCACCATCGAGTTGACGTTGACCACCGCACCGTTGGTCTCCGCCAAAGCCGGGGTGAAGCCCTGGATGAGCCGCAGCGCGCCCAGCACGCTGAGCTCGATCGCATCCCGGATATGCTGAAAGCTGGTGCCGGCCAACGGTTTCATCGACGGCACCCGGAAGGCGTTGTTGATCAGCACGTCGACCTTGCCGTAGGCGGCCAACGACTCGCTGACCAGGTTGGCCACCTGCGTCTCGTCGGTGATGTCGGTGGACACCGCCACCGCGCGCCGGCCGCTCTCGGCGACGCGTTTGGCCACGTCGTCGAGGCGTCCGCGGTGCGCGCCGCCAGCACCAGGTCGGCGGCCCGCAGCCGCGCAGCGCTGCGCCAGCGTGGTGCCCAGTGCGGGCCCCACCCCGCTGATCACCACGACCTTGCCGTCCAGCATTCCGGCCATCACTACCCCAGCATTCTGTTCGCAATTTGGAGCTGGCGGGTCGCGATGCGCGCCCGCCAGTCGTCGTCGGAGATCTTGTTGTGCTCGAAATACGGCAGCGCGGCCGGCACCGCGTCGACGTCGACGAGCTCCACGGTCGGGCCGTCGGCCTCGGTGAGCGCCCGCGACACCCGCTGCCAGCGGAACTGCAGGAAGCCGCGCCGATGCCCCAGCGTCTCCACCCAGTTGGTGACGCCCGGATTCTGGTCGGCCACCACGATGCGGATTTTGCCGTCCGGGTCGGCTTGGGCCTGGGTGCCATTCAACGAGGTCTGGTGGTTGATGTAGTCCAGCGAGATGTACCACAGGCTGCCCAGCTGGAACCCGAGGTAGGGCGCGTCGCTGACCGGCAGCGTGATGACCAGCGCCTGATCGGGTCGCAACTCGAAATGCCCGGCCGACGAGTACTGGGTGGCCAGCCCGCCGGGGGTCAGCCGCGGCGCCACCATGGTGTTGACCGGGATGTTGAGGTAGAACCACTGCGGAAACGCCAGCCAGGTCTTGATCCGCTGCACCAGTTGCTTTCCGGCGATGGCGTACCGCTTTTCGATCAGCTGGCGGCTCAGCGGCGGCGGCGCGGTGCCGGCGGTGTCGGTCCGCGCGATGGCCAGGGTGCCGCGCCGCGCCGACCAGTCGTTGTAGACCTCGCGGATCACCAGCTGTCCGTTGCTGTCCGGGCGTACCCGCCATTCGAAGCTGCCGTCGGCGGCGATGTCGAGTTCCCGGTCGTCGAACGCGGCCTGGCTGGCCGGCACGTTGTCGTCGGTGTACTCGCCGCCGAGCAGTTGGAAGCTCAGGTCGGTGGTGGTGCCGCGCGTCCCGGTCACCACGTATTCGTGCCCGCCGTGCACCCGGGTGCCGAAGTACAGGGTGTCCGGGTTGTCCAGGCCCATCTTGGTGAACGGCCCGGTCCCCGATTGCAAAAACGGGTGGTCGCGGTCGTAGTCGAAGGCCAGGTGGGTGCACGCCGCGATGCCGCCGGCGAGGTACTGCAGGCCCTCGAGCAGGTCGGCCTCGGTCTCGATGTGCGGGGCGTCGGCCACCAGTCTCTCGGCCTCGGCGATCGCCTCGGCCAGCGGTTGGGTAAACATCGACCGTCCTTAGTGGTTCAATAATGAACCGTATCGGTAGAGATTCTGAAAGAAGATTAGAACGGGTTCTAGTTTGAGTCAACGGGCGCGTCGGTACAGATCTGGATCGCTGCGTTAGTATTTTGGAATGCCACCGGGTGAGTCATCGGGTCGGGCCTCCCCGCCCACCAGCCGCGTGGTCGCCATCTTGGACTTTTTGGCCCAGCATCCGCACGACCAGTTCGGCCTGTCCGAACTGGCCCGGCGGCTGGACCTGAGCAAGCCGACCTGCCTGGGGATCGTGACCACGCTGACCGACGCCGGCTACCTGGTCCGCGACCCCCAGGACAAGACCTACCGGCTGGGACCGGCGCTGATCGGGTTGGGGCACACCGCCCAGGAGTCGATGCGGGTCAGCCCGGCCGCCCGCGAGGAGCTGCGGCGGCTGTCGGCGGCGTTCAGCACCACCGCCGCGCTGGCCGCGGTCATCGATGACCGCATCACGCTGCTGGAGCTGGTGCCCCGCCCGGAGCCAAACCGGGGGTGCGGGTCGGGCAGAGCTATCCGTTCGCGCCGCCGGTGGGGCTGATGTTCGTGCTGTGGGACGACGCGGCGCTGCGCGGGTGGCTGGCCCGCGAACCGACCATCCCGCTGCGCACCGACGGCCAGCGGCTGGACCGCGTCGTCGCCGAATGCCGCGCGCAGGGCTACCTGGTCGAACGGCTCACCCCCGGCGGCCGCCGGCTGTATGCGCTGATGGCCGGCATGTCGTCCACCCTGCCCGCCGAGTTGCAGGCGCTGCTCGGCGAACTGGTCGCCGACATCGGAGAGCGCGTCTACCTGCGCGGTGAGGCCGGCACCTCCGGGCGGCAGCGGCACGACATCAGCGTGATCGCGGCGCCGGTCTACGACCACCACCAGCGCCAGGTGATGGTGGTGTCGCTGCAGATCGGCCGGGCGTTGACCGACACCGAGATCACCAAATGGGCCCGCGGCCTGACCGCGGCCGCCGACGCGGTGACCGCCCAGCTGGGCGGGTCCAAACCGGTTTTCGACGCGTAGAAGGATGCTCATGTCGCTCTCGCCGCAGATCTCGCTGCAGCTGCGCACGTTCACCGACGACCCGGACCACGACTGGGCTTCGACCCTGGCGTTGGGGCAGGCGATGGACGCGGCCGGGGTGGACCGCGTCGTCGTCTCCGATCACATCGCGTTCGGCGAGAACCTGGACGCCTACGGCGACCCGGCGCTGGGCGGGACGGCCGGCGGCCGCCAACCCACCGGACCCGACGGCCAGTGGCTGGAGCCGC
>PPEA01000719.1 GCA_002967005.1 Mycobacterium talmoniae | reverse complement strand
GATACGCCGACCGGCGACCCCGCCGGTGCGTCGGGTGAGTTCCCCGGCGATCGCGGTGGCCAGCCCGAACGCGGCCCGGCGCATCAACGCCCCGTCGGGCAGGCTGGCCAATAGCGGCGCTTCGGCGTCGCGGATCTGCTCAACGGTGTAGTAGTGCCGCATCCCTGTCAGGATTCCATGCCGGGTGAAACGACGGGTAGTCCTATCGACCGGGCGACGGTCGCCATTGCGCTGTCGTAGGTGACCAAGGCGACCAAATCCTCACCGAGCGCCTCCGCCGTTGCCACATGGATCGCTTCTAGCGCTGTCAGAGCGCCCGGCAGGTTCGCCGCCCGGTCGCGGATGTCGGCGGTGACCTGAAGCTCGTCGTAGTCACGCAGGAGCTGGTCCATGAGGTTGGGGAAGCTGCCGATCCGGCCGCAATTGCGCACCGTCTCGACCAGCCCCACGGTGCTGGTGACTCCACGGAACTCAGCGTGGCGCGCGAGAAAGTCATTGAGTTCGGCCACATTGGGCCGTTCCGTCACAAGGGTTATCAACGCCGAGGCGTCGAGATAGATCATGGTGCTGTTTCGCCAGTCGACTTACCCTTCGTCGCCTCCAACTCCTCCCTGAAGTCGCGCTCCCAGTCACTCTCGCTATAGCGATCTTCGAGCAGGAGTTGGAGTGGATCGGGAGCACCTTCGGGCAGCTTGATGCGGGTGAACGTGGCCAGATCGGCGAGCGTCTTCCCGGACCGTCGCAACGCCCCGGACGCCTCGAGTTCTTCCACACGGCTGCGCTTCTTCTGCCGGCCGGGAACCAAGGTCGCGATCACCTTGCCGTGCCGGGTGATCTCGATGGTCTCGCCCTTCTCCGCGCGGGCGAACATCGCGCTCGGGTTATAGGAGAACTCGCGTACTGACACCGTGGTCATAAGCGCCGCTCCCCGCACCCGTTGTGCCTACACGTAGGTACACCATCGTACGCGCGACTGAGGCGGCATACGTGCCGCCGTCCACAGGCTCGGCAGATCAGGCTCGTCCCACCTAACACCCGCTCTGACCTGGGCTCCCAGCCCCGGAGCGTACCGTTTTACTAGTTCGGTTAAGTCAGCTAACTACCAGGCGGCGACTCGCTCAGCGGCCCGACGGAAGAGGGACACACATGGCACGCACCGACAACGACACCTGGGACCTGGCCAGCAGCGTGGGCGCCACCGCGACCGGTGTCGCCGTCGGGCGCGCCCTGGCCAGCCGGGGCCCCAACGCGCTCATCAACGACCCGTTCGCCGAGCCCCTGGTGCGGGCGGTCGGGGTGGATTTCTTCACCCGGCTGGCCAGCGGGCAACTGGACCCGGCCGGGCTCGACGACGGCGTCGAGTTCGGCATGGCGCGAATGCGCGACATGATGGCGGTGCGCACCCTGTTCTTCGACGAGTTCTTTCTCGCGGCCGCCGAGGCAGGGATCCGCCAGGCAGTGATTCTGGCCTCGGGTCTGGATGCCCGGGCCTACCGGCTGCCCTGGCCGTCGGGCATGACCGTGTACGAGATCGACCAGCCGCAAGTCATCGAGTTCAAGACCCAGGCGCTGGCCGACCTGGGCGCGCAACCCAGCGCCGACCGGCGGGCGGGTGGCGATCGATCTGCGCCATGACTGGGCGGCCGCGCTGACCCAGGCCGGATTTGACCCCGGCCAACGCTCGGCGTGGAGCGCGGAGGGTCTGCTGCCCTTCCTGCCGCCCGAGGCTCAGGATCGGTTGCTGGACCACCTCACCGCGCTCAGCACCGCGGGTAGCCGGTTGGCGACGGAAAACCTGGCGAACGCCGGCGAGTCGGTGCCGATGATGCGTGACCGCATGCACGAGGCCGTCGACCGCTGGCGCCAGCACGGTTTCGACGTCGACATGACCGACCTGTGGTACGCCGGCGACCGGCACGACGTCATCGACTATTTGAACTCACACGGCTGGGACGCCGCGGGGACGAGCGTCGCGGAACTGACCGCCGCCCACGGGATCTCGACCCAGACCGACGACGAGGACGAGGCGGCGATGTTCCGCTCACTGGCATACGTGACCGCCAGGAGGACTTGAGGTTGGTGGCAGTCACTCAGCCAACCTTCTGCGGCTGGCATCGATGGCCCAGCCCCAAGAATGACGTTCCCTCGTCGCAGGTCGTGGGTGGTAGGATTTGGCGGTCGTTTCTTTGCTGTGTGCTGCGAGACGAGGGGTGGAGCGTGTCTAGGCGTTTGCGGGTGGAGTTTCCTGCGCTGGGTGGGTCGGTGCAAGGATTTTGCGGGGGTCGCCGAGGCGTTGCGGTCGGGGTTGGCGCGGCTGGATGAGCAGGTGACGGGGCTGGTTGGCGATTCGTGGTCGGGGGGACGCCTCGGCGAAATACTCCGAGGTGTGGCAGCAGTGGCATGAGGGTGCCGCCTCGGTGGTGTCGGGGTTCGCGAAGTTTTCGGAGCGGATGGCCGCGACGGAGAAGGCGTTTCGCGAGGCGGAAGGCGGCGGCGGCGGCGTGTCGGGGGATGTGCGGTGACCAGGTTTCGGGTGGACCCGCCGAAGTTGGCTGCCGCGGTGGCCCAGATGACGGGTTTCCACAAGGTGGTGGCGGCTTCGGTCGAGGAGGCGCAGTCCGTGATGGCGCGGTTGGCGCCGTCGTGGGAGGGCGAGGCGGCGACCGCGGCCCGAGAGGCGCATCGGGAACTCCATGCGGGGGCCCAGCAGATGGAGGAAGCGCTGGGGCAGTTGAAGCGGTTTTTGGATAACGCCCACCAGGGGTATGAGCGTGCTATTGCGGGGAATTCGCGGATGTGGGGCGTGGAGTAGGCGCCGCGATGGTGTGGGGAAGGATGTGCGGGCGCTGGGGTTGACCGATGGCGCCCATTGATGTTGATCCGGTGCCGCTGGCAGCCGCGGGTGTGGCGCTGGCCGGGGATGGTGCTGGGCTGGCCGCGGCGCTGTCGGCGTTTTCGGGGTCGTTGAAGGGGTTTAACGCCGGGGAAGACACCGCGGGGTCGGAGTTCGGACAGTCCTATAGCACTAACGCGTCGGGGGTGGTCAAGGCCGCGTTGTCGGCGTTTGAAGGCGTGTGGGCAGGTCGGGTTCGGGATTCAGATGTCGGCGGCCAATTACGCCGCGGCGGAGGCGGGGGCGACGGTGGGGTGTCCGGCGCCGTCGGTGGCGGTGCCGGCTAAGCCCGACGCGCCCGGGGTGTCGGTGACGATTCCCAGCCCGTTTGGCGATGGTATCGCGGAGCCGGTGTTGTGGAAGCTGGTCGAGGTCTTTGTGGGCAGCGTGTGGCCCAACGGTGATCCCGGCGCGATGCGCGCGGCGGCGCAGCCGTGGAAAACGCTGGGGGAGGCGTTGACCCGGATCGGTGCCCAGGTGCCGACGGTCAAGCCGTCGATCGCCGCCCAAACCATTCCCGAACAGCAGGCGATGAGCACCGCGGTCGATGACATCGGCAACTCGCTGACCGCGCTGGGCGGCGTGTGCAGCACCATCTCCGGGGAACTGGAATCGTTCGCCGGCAAGGTCGAAGAAGCGCAAAACGCGATCCGCGATCTGCTCAAACGACTGTCCCCGTCGGGGCTGCTGACCACCCTCGGTCATCTGTTTTCCGGCGAAAATCCGCTGGAGGACATTAAGGCCGTGGCCCGCGACATCGTGGCGGTCTTGCGGAATTTGGGGCGACAGGCCGACGCGACGGTCGACGCCATCAAAAGGGCCGTGTCCGCCGTGGAGGGTTTGGCCGATTCGGTGGAGAACTGGATCGGCAAGGAATTTCCGCCGCTTGCCCCGGTGGCCAATGTGCTGATTGATTTGCCGGTGGGGGCGTGGAAGAACATTTTCGGGGTGGTGGAGTCGGTGGCCGCGCTGAACCCGACCCGGTTTTTCTCCGATCCGAAGGCAGCCCTGGCCACCTGGAAGAACACCTCCGAATCGCTGTTGGTGTTGAGCAATCCGGTGGCGCTGATCGGCAAGATCGCCGCGACCCGCATGGGGCGTTGGAGCTGGGTAAAAGCCTCATCGACTGGCAGGATCTCAGCGGGGATCACCCGATGCGCGGGGTGGGGTCCGACATGGCCACGATCGCCTCGTTCTTCCTGCCCGGGGCCGCGGCCGCCAAACCCGCGGCCACCGCGGCCGAGGCCGGCGTGCGCGCCACCGAAACCGCGGCCACAATCGAGACGAGAACTGGGTCGGCGCTGACCCGCGACGCCGCGGCCGGGGCGCGGATCCCGGCCGCCGACATCGGCGCCCAAACCGGGAAAATCACCGAAAAGCTCGATAACCTCTCGCAGGTCAGACCCACCGAACCGGTCCGGCCCGGACCC
>PPEA01000718.1 GCA_002967005.1 Mycobacterium talmoniae | reverse complement strand
CGGGTCGGGGACGTGCAGTTCCGCGGCCCCGTCGCTGGCGGCCGGGTACTACCGCAACGAGGAGGCGACCGCCGCCGCGTTCCTGCCCGACGGCTGGCTGGCCACCGGCGACCGCGGGTTCATCGTCGACGGCGACCTGTACATCACCGGGCGCAAAAAGGACATCCTGATCGTCAACGGCCGCAACTACGATCCGCAGCACGTCGAATGGGCGGCGGCCGACGTGCCCGGCATCCGGAAGGGGAACGTGGTGGCGTTCGCGGTGCCCGGCGAGGTCACCGAACAGATCATCGTCGTCGCCGAACGCAACGCCGCCGGCGACGACCACGACCAACTGGTGCGCCGCGCCGTGTGGAACCGCACCCGGTTGACCGTGGCCGACGCGGTGTTCCTCGAACCCGGTCAGCTGCCGAAGACCTCGTCGGGCAAGGTGCAGCGCTCCCGGACCCGCGAACTGTATTTGCGCGGCGAGCTGGTGTCGGGCACGGTGGCCACCCGGACCCACGCCCACGCCGATCCGGCGAGCGTCTAACGTGTCGACCGTGCAGCGACAACGGGCGCGGTGGTGGACGCGGGCCTGGGTCCCGCTGGTGGTGCTCGCGATCATCGCCTCGGCCGGCTACGCGGTGTTCCGGCTGCACGGAATCTTCGGCTCGCACAACATCAACGCCGCCGTCGGGGACAAGGACGACTCGACCAACATCATCCCCAAGGACGTGGTGTACGAGGTGTTCGGGCCGCCCGGGACCACCGGCCAGGTCCACTACCTCGACGAGCGGGCGCAGCCGCAGCGCGCGGATTTCCGTGACCTGCCGTGGTCGTTCACCATCAGCACCACCCTGCCGACGGTGTTCGCCAGCGTCGTCGCGCAGGGGGACAGCGCGACGCTGGGCTGCCGGATCACCGTCAACGGTGCGGTCCGCGACGAGCATTCGGTGCACACCGAGGACGCCGAGACGTTTTGTTTGGTGAAGGCGGCATGAGCACCGACGGTGCCCGCAACTGGTCGACGCGCGCGGCGAATGTGGTGCGCCGGTTCCCGGTCCCGATCATTGTGGGCTGGCTGGCGCTCACCGTGGTGCTGAACGTCGTTGTCCCGCAGCTCGAAGCGGTCGGCAAAGAGAACTCGGTGTCGCTGGCGTCCCGGGCGTCGCAGTCGTATAAGGCGCTGAAACGTCAGGGTGTGCTGTTTCAGCAGTTCGACTCCGACAGCATCGCGATGGTGCTGCTGGAGGGCGACGCCCCGCTGGGGGAGCGGGCCCGTGAGTACTACCGCGACCTGGTGGGCCGGCTCGAGCAGGACACCGCGCACGTCGAACACGTCCAGGACTTTTGGGGCGACCGGATCACCGCCGGCGGCGCCCAAAGCGCCGACCGCAAGGCGGCCTACGTCCAGATCAACCTGGTAGGCGACCAGGGCACCACCACCGGCAAGGATTCCGTGCAGGCGGTGCGCGACATCGTCGACCGCGACCCGCCGCCGCCGGGCCTCAAGGTGTACGTGACCGGGCAGGCGGCGCTGACCGCGGACATGAACAACGCCGGCGACAAAAGCCTCACCAAGATGACGCTGATCACCGTCGCGGTGATCGCCCTGGTGCTGCTGCTGATCTACCGGTCCATCACCACGGTGTTGCTGATCCTGCTGGTGGTGTTCGTCGAGTTGGGCGCCTCGCGCGGGGTGGTCGCGATCCTGGGCCAACACCACCTGTTCGGGCTGTCGGTGTTTGCGGTCAGCCTGATCACGTCGTTGGCGATCGCCGCGGGCACCGACTATGTGATCTTTTTCCTGGGCCGCTATCAGGAGGCCCGCGCCCAGGGTCAAGACCGGCTGGCCGCCTATGCCACCACCTACCACAGTGTTTCGCACGTGGTGCTGGCCTCCGGGTTGACGATCGCCGGGGCCACGCTGTGCCTGAGCTTCACCCGGCTGCCCTATCTGCAAACCCTGGGGGTGCCGTGCTTCATCGGCATGCTGGTGGTGGTGGCCGCCGCGCTCACCATCACCCCCGCGGTGCTGTTGGTGGCCACCCGCTTCGGCCTGATGGAAGCCAAACGCACGATCAGCACCCGGCGGTGGCGGCGGATCGGCACCGCCATCGCCCGCTGGCCCGGCCCGATCCTGGCGGTGACCGGCATCGTCTCGCTGATCGGCCTGGCGGTCCTGCCGTCGTATTCGGTGAGTTACAACGAACGGTATTACGTGCCCGATCGGCTGGCGGCGATCAAAGGACTCGAGGTGTCCGATCAGCATTTCTCCAAGGCCCGGATGAACCCGGACATCTTGTTGATCG
Organism: Mycobacterium talmoniae; assembly: GCA_002967005.1. Taxonomy (GTDB): domain Bacteria; phylum Actinomycetota; class Actinomycetes; order Mycobacteriales; family Mycobacteriaceae; genus Mycobacterium; species Mycobacterium talmoniae. Next base: position 2,044 of record PPEA01000718.1, on the reverse strand, counting down.
AGGCCAAGCAGGATCTGCGCACCCCGGCGAACATGCTGGTGCTCGACAAAATCGCGAAAAGCATCTTCCGGCTCAAGGGCATCAACAAGGTCCAAAGCATCACCCGGCCGCTGGGCGCGCCGATCGCGCACAGCTCGGTGCCGTTTCAGGTGAGCATGCAGGCGGTGCCGATCAACGAGAACCTGGAGTATCTCAAGGAACGCATGGCCGACATGCACACGATGATCGGCAACGTCGGCGACATGATCACCACCCTGGAACGCATGCACAGCAAGATGTCCGACCTCGCGGACGTCAACACCCTGGCCCTCGACGACACCAAGGTCATGCAGGACACCACCGCGCAGATGCGCGACGAGTTCGCCGACTTCGATGACCAATTCCGGCCGATCCGCAACTACTTCTATTGGGAGCCGCACTGTTACGACATCCCGATGTGTTGGGGGCTGCGGTCGATCTTCGATTCGCTGGACAGTCTGGACACCCTGACCGACAACATGCAAACCATGAACACCCACTTCGGCCAGCTCGACACCGCGCTGCGGGCGGTGAACGAGGAGCTGCCGCCGTTGATCACGGCGGCCAAGGGGGTGCAGGCCACGCTGTCGACGATGTACAGCAGCTACAACAGCCTGGTCGAGCAGATGGGGCGGATGGCCGACACCGCCAGCGTGATGGGGCAGGCCTTCGACGACGCCAAAAACGACGACCTGTTCTATCTGCCGCCGGAAGCCTTCGACAACGAGGACTTCCAAAAGGGCCTCAAGCTGATGCTGTCGCCGGACGGCAAGGCCGCGCAGATGATCATCACCCACCGCGGCGACCCGGCCAGCAACACCGCGCTGGCCACCACCACCGAGGAGCTGGAAGCCGCCCAGGACGCCGTCAAGGGCACCCCGCTCGACGAGTCCTTGATCTATCTGGCGGGCACCGCACCCACCTATCACGACATCGGGGAAGCGGTGACCTATGACCTGATGATCGCGGCGGTCGCGTCGCTGAGCCTGATCCTGATCATCATGCTGGTCATCACCCGCGCCGTCGTCGCCTCCTGCGTGATCGTCGGAACCATCGTGGTGTCGCTGGGGTCCTCGTTCGGTCTGTCGGTGCTGATCTGGCAGCACATCATCGGGCTGCCGTTGCACTGGATGGTGATGCCGTTCACCGTGATCGCGTTGCTGGCGGTGGGCTCGGACTACAACCTGCTGCTGGTGTCGCGGCTGCAAGAAGAACTGCACGCCGGGTTGAACACCGCCCTGATCCGGGGGGTGGCCGGCTCCGGCAAGGTGGTCACCGCGGCCGGGGTGGTGTTCGCGTTGACCATGGGCTCGATGATCTCCAGCGATTTGCGGGCCATCGGCCAGGTGGGCACCTCGATCTGCCTGGGTCTGCTGTTCGACACGCTGGTGGTCCGGGCGTTTATGACGCCGTCGATCGCGGCGCTGCTGGGCCGCTGGTTCTGGTGGCCGATGAAGGTGCGTAAATATGCCGCCCAGCCGGCGACCCGGCGAGCCAGGCACCGGGCCGTGGCGCCGGACGACGCGGTGACCACCGAATTCGCCCGACCGGTCTTCTAGTCGGCGCGTCGGCGGGCGCCGAGCGTGGAGTTAGGTGACGGTTTCACCGCGGGCGCGTGACCCAACTCCACACTCGCCGGGCAGCTCGGCGGCCAGCAGCGCCAGGGTGGGCGAGCAGCCGGCATCGAGTTTGACGGTGGCCAGATCGTCGCCGCGGGTGGGACCCCGGTTGACGATCGCCACCGGGATGCCGGCCGCGGCGGCCTGCCGCACGAACCGATACCCGGAGAACACCGTCAGCGACGATCCGGCCACCAGCAGCGCGTCGGCCGACGCCACCAACGACACGGCCTGCGCGACACGGTCTTTCGGGACGTTCTCGCCGAAGTAGACGATGTCGGGTTTGAGCATGCCGTCGCAGACCGGGCAGTCCAGATACCGAAACGACGCGGTGTCGGCGACCACGGCGTCGGCGTCCGGGGCCACCGCGATCCCGCCGAGCGCCTCGGCGCGGTCCAGGAACCCGG
>PPEA01000717.1 GCA_002967005.1 Mycobacterium talmoniae | reverse complement strand
ACTGCACGGGGGCCGGCGGGGCCAGGTTTCGCGGGATCGGTATGGGTGTCGTGTCGAGCTCGGTGATCGCCAGGTGGGGGTTGGTCGGCGGCCGACGGTCATCGGGGTGGGTCACTATGGGCTCCGGTAGGCACTCAGGTGCGACTCAACATGCCCAGCACGCTTTTCAGCGCGGCCCGCATGTCGCTGGCTTCGATGCGCATTAACTCCGCTTCGTCGAGGTTCTCGACGCTGGCGCCGTGGTCTTCGCTGAGCCGATACTCGCGTTCCTCCTCGGCGGACTCGATCACGTTGCGGACGAATCGTCCGTTGCCGGCCAGATCGATGCGGCGCCGCACCTGCCCGGAGTCATCCGTCGACTCGGTCTCGTAGAGGGTTTTGCACGCCTCGACCAATTCGTCGTAGGCCGCCTCGGACAGTTCGGAGTCGCGGGTCTGGGCGATCAACCGGCCGATGTCGCCCAACTCGGTCGGGTCGTAGGAGCTGAACCGAACCCGCTTGGTGAACCGGGACGCCAGCCCCTCGTTGGACGCCAGGAAGCGGTCGATCTCCTTGTCATACCCGGCGATGATCACCACCAGGCGCTTGCGGTCGTTTTCCATCCGGGCCAGCAGGGTGTCCACCGCCTCACGGCCGAAGGCGTCACCGCCGGAGAGGCCGGTCTGCACCAGCGTGTAGGCCTCGTCGATGAACAGCACCCCGTCCATCGCGGAGTCGATCAGCGCGTTGGTCTTGATCGCCGTGCTGCCGAGGTGTTCCCCGACGAAATCACCGCGGGTGGCCTCGACCACGGCCGGGGTCTTCAGCAGCCCTAGCCCGCAGTAGGTCTGGGCCACCACCCGGGCGATGGTGGTCTTACCGGTTCCTGGCGGCCCGGTGAATACCAGGTGCAGACTGCGTGAGCCCGCGCTCAAGCCCTTGTCTTCGCGGATCTTTGCCAACTTGGCCGCCGAGGTCAACTTCGCGACCTGTAGCTTGACGTCGGACAGGCCGATTTGGCGGTCCAGTTCGGCCTGCGCGGCCCGCAGGTACTCGTTGCTGCGCTCGGCCAATCCCTCGGCGTCGACCTCGTCGCCGGTGCGGGCGGTGCTCGGATCCCACTTGTTGGTGCGGGAATCGATGGTTTCCTTGGTGGTGACGATCAGCCGGTACTTCGGGTCGTGCAGGGCGGCCGCGTTGGCCTCGAATCCGGGTTCTTCGGAATAGATGCGCTCAAAGATCTCCCGGGCCTCGGGCTCCTTGCCCATTTCCCGCAGCGTCAGACCCTTGCAGAATTCGGCCGCCCGCCGCGCCGCCGGTATCGGACCTTCGATCGCCTGATCGAGGCGACGAATGCCCTCCCCGAACAGACCCATCTGGGCACACGCCGAACCCACCATCAGGTGTGCCCCGGCGGCGATGTACTCGTCGGTGAACGATGCCGAGCTGGCCAGCGCGGTCAACACGTCGGGCCAGCGCTGGGTGGTGAAGTGCAGCACCGCGCGGATGTAGGCGCAGATCTCCGCGGATTCCGCATCCCCGCCGGGCATGGACCGCCGCAACACATCCAATTCGTCGAGCACCTTTTCGGCCTCGTCGTAATCCTGGCCCGCAATCATGCTGGCCGCATACGCCAGCCACACCTCGGTCAGCGTGCCCAGGGTGTAATCCAGGTACAACCCGGTCTCGAACCGGCCGCTAAGCGCGTTCCGGGGCAGCCCGAGTCGCCGCTGTTCGCGGAACAGGTTGGCCTGGCTGGTGCGGTACAGGTTGTAGAGCACTTCGGGACTGGTGTCGCCGGCGGCCGCACGGCCCAGCCAGGCGTCGGCCATCTCCGGGTCGTACTCGGTGGCCCGTTTGAACGCCATCGCCGCGTACTGCGCGTCGCGGTCGGTCTCTAATCCGTCGATCGCGATGCCGAGCGACAACACGCCCGCGTCAAAGACCCGCTTTGCGTCCTTGGTGCCACTCATCCGTTGGTGTTCCTCACTAAAGTCACCGAATCGTCCCCGCGGAAGTGAGAAGTTGGGCCAGCCCGCCTGTTCGGTGCACTCCCCACCCTGTCTGTACTGGTCGCGCGGTTCATAGCATTGTACTAACTTTAAAGTCGTGCCACCTCGCAACATTACGTCGCAGCCGACCCCGGGGCGTAACCCGGGGCAACCCGGTTTCCGGCAGGGCGCGGCCCGCTCGCCCAGCGGCAGCATATCCGTGGTGACCACCAAGCGGGGCCTGCCGACGGCGCTGAAGATCGACGCACGCGAACTCAAGAAATCGCCGCAGCAGCTGGCCGACGAAATCATGGCGCTGTGTCGGTTGTCGGCGATGCGCGCCCAGGTGGCGCACCGGCGCGACATGGTGGAGCGGGGTTGCAGCGCCTCGCTGATCGCCGATATGAAGTTGGCGACCGAGGAGGAACTGGCCAACGCCGAGGAAGAGCTGCGCGGCGAGGACGAACTCCCGGCCAGCTGGATGAGGTCGGTGTGATCGCCGGCGGCGGACGCTGGGAGCGGCGCCCATGACCAGCCTGGCACAGTCGCTGATGGCGCGGATGAAGAAGCAGCGCGACCTCATGCAGGCGCTAGCCGAGCACTGCAAGTCGATTTCGGTGCGGGTGACCAGCCGTGACCAGTCGGTGAGCGCCGAAGTCACCGCATCCGGCGAGATGACCGGGCTGTGGCTGGGGCCGTCGGCCACCCGCCTGGGCGCTGACGCGCTGGCCAAGCTGATCGTTGAGACGGCTCAGGCGGCCTCTCGGCTGGCGTTGGAGCGGCAGAATTTCCTGATCAAGGAGTTCAACACACGCATGGCCGAGCTGCAGGAAACCCCGTTGACGTGCTGGGATGGCAGCACGTTTGTGCCCCGGCAACTACCTGGGATTCCGGTCCCCGAGCAGGACCCGCCGATCGGTGAAAATCCCGCGCCAACGGGTCCGCGGCGGCGGTTATAGTAGCTAAACCATTGTCAGCCGCATTTGCGGCGCGGCTTCGGGAGGGAAAAATGTCAGACGCTCTACACACTGAACCTGCGTTCATGAGTGCGATGACCGCAGCACAGCAAGGTGTCTTCTCGGCAATCACGGGCGCGTTCTCGGTGATCACCCCGGCACAGCTGTCGGGGTTCGCGACCGCCGTCGGGCCGATCGGGGTGGCCAATATGATCCCCGCGTTCTTCGAGGCAACCAGCAACAACGTCACCAGCGGGATGTTGTCGGCGGTGAATAATTCGCTGTTGGGGGCCGGTACCCAGGCTGCGCAGTCGGCGTTTGTGAAGCTCGACGAGGCGCCCACGAACGCTGCCGGCAACCTGGCCAGCAACTTTGGGTCCAGCAGCGGCGCGCCGGCGGACAACGCGGCGCCTGGCGACGTCGTCTAGGTAGGTCAGCGAGATGGCCACGGTCACCCCCGGCGCGCCGGAGGCTCCCAGCCAGGCCGCGTCCCTAGCACCGCCGCCGTTTCCGTCGTCGCCCGCCGGTGTCGTCTACGATCCGGCGCCGGCCATCAATGCGGTGGAGCACGGCCTGAAGGATTGGTTGAACAAACCGGTCGAGGACGTTCTGAGCGAGCTGGGGCTGGATCCGCGGGATCCGCACCCCGCCGACGCCGCGGCAAACGCCGCCGGCGCCGGGATGGGCGGACCCGGCGGCGGCCTGGTTGCCGGGATGATGGCGCCGCTGGTCGGCATGCTCGGCATGGTGGGCAACGGCTTGACCCAGGGGCTCAACCCGCAGCAGATGTTCCAGCCGGTCATGCAGGCGTTTCAGCAGGGCGCCCAGTCCTTGCAGGGGCTGATGGGCCAACTGGGCCAAGGAGGCGGGGCGGGGATGGTCGGGCGCCGGGGCCGCCGGACACCTCGCCAAGACCACGGCAAACCTGGGGAATCAGGCCGCGATCGGGGCGCAGGGCGCCGGCATCGCCGGCCACGGCACGACGGCGATGGCCAACGCCGCCCAGGGCTATTCGCGATTGACGGAGATCCTCGAGGAGTGCCACGAACGGCTGCAGGAGCTCAGCGGCGAGGTGCCGTTCAGCCTGCCGGGCATGGGCGAGACGGTCGGTGAGACCGCCGGCAGAATGGGCCAGCTCATCGGCGAGTTGGAATCCACGCTGACGGCGCAAGCGGGTGCCACCGCCGCCACCGGCGCCCCGGAAGCCGTCACCGGGGCCCCGACAGAGCTAATGGGGATGCTCGGCCCGATGCTCTCGATGGCGATGAGCATGGCGGGTCCGGCGATGCAGGCGGGCATGATGCCGATCATGATGGGCACCCAGTTGTTGACCCAGGGGGTCCAGGCGGGCACCCAAGCCGGGACCCAAATGATTTCACAGATGAGCCAGGCTGCCGGGCAAGGAGCATCGGGCGCCGCCACGTCCGCCGGTAGCGGGGCGGCCCACCTCGCGA
>PPEA01000716.1 GCA_002967005.1 Mycobacterium talmoniae | reverse complement strand
CACCTGCGCATCCGCAACCGCGCCGATCGGCCGCCGCCCGGCGCCGGTGCGCCGGACCGAATGACCCCGCCAGCACCGGTTCCTGCGGCAACAGGTAGCGCCGGACCACGGGGCGGGGCGCGTACGGCCGCAGCAGGTAACTGGCCGGGCGGGGCCGTATTCGTTGCGGCCACCAGAACCAGCGGCCCAGCAACGCGGCGATGGACGGCGTCATGAAGGCGCGCACCACCAGGGTGTCGAACAGCAGTCCCAGACCGATGGTGGTGCCCACCTGACCGATGATGCGCAGATCGCTGACCACCATCGACGCCATGGTGAACGCGAACACCAGGCCCGCCGAGGTCACCACCTTGCCGGTGCCGCCCACGGCACGGATGAGGCCGGTCTTGATCCCGGCGCCGAGTTCTTCCTTGAGCCGGGAGACCAGCAGCAGGTTGTAGTCCGATCCCACCGCCAACAGGATGATCACCGACATCGCCAGCACCAGCCAATGCAGGTCGATGCCCAGCAGGTACTGCCACACCAGCACCGACAGCCCGAACGAGGCGCCCAGCGACAGCGCGACCGTGCCGACAATCACCGCCGCGGCAACAAGACTGCGGGTGATGATGAGCATGATGATGAAGATCAGGCACAGCGACGCGACCCCGGCGATCAGCAGATCGACGCTGGACCCGTCGCGCTGGTCCTTGTTGATGGCCGCGGTGCCGGTCAGGTAGACCTTGGCGTGTTCCAGCGGGGTCCCCTTGAGCGCCTCGGCGGTCGCGGTCCGGATCGCACCGATTCGCGGAATTGCTTCCGGCGCGGCGGGATCACCCCGGTGGGTGATGATCATGCGGACCGCCTTGCCGTCCGGGGATAAGAAGAACTTCATCGCGCGCTGGAAGTCGGGGTTTGCGAAGACTTCCGGCGGCAGGTAGAAGGAATCGTCGTTTCTGGCGGCATCGAACGCCTTGCCCATCGCGGTCGCGTCGCCGCTGAGTTCCTCCATCTGCTCGAAGATCCCGGACATGGTGCTGTGCATGGTCAGCAGCATGGTCCGCACCGATTCCATCGTCGCGATCATCGGCGAGAACTGGGCGATCATCTGTGGCATCAGGACATCGAAGTTGTCCAAGTTGTCCGAGAGCGCATGCAAATTTTCGTCGAGCTGGTCAACCCCGTCCATCGCATCAAATAGGGACCGCAGTGACCAGCAAATCGGAACATCGTAGCAGTGCTGTTCCCAATAAAAATAGTTGCGGACCGGCCTCCAGAAATCGTCGAAATCGGCGATGTGGTCGCGTAACTCGTCGGTGACGGCGACCACCTCGTGTGTTCTACCGATCGTGGCGTGGGTGGTGCCGGCGAGCTGCTGCATCAATCCCTGCATCCGCCGCATCGCCGCGATGGTGTCGGTGAGCTCGTCGGCCTGCGTCACCATGTCGTCGATGCGGTCCTTCTCGAACTTCATGTTTTGCCGCTGCGCGGCGTTTTGCATGCTGAGCTGAAACGGGATCGAGGAGTGCTCAAGCGGTGTCCCCTCCGGCCGCGTGATGGCCTGCACGCGGGAGACCCCTTCGACCCCGAAAATGCGTTTGGTGAGCCGGTCGAGGACCAGAAAGTCCGCCGGGTTGCGCAAATCGCGGTCCGTCTCGACCATCAGGAGTTCGGGCATCATCCGGGCCGGGGAGAAATGTCGCTCGGCGGCCGCAAACCCCTGCCCCGACGGGAGGTTATCCGGTAGGTACTTCAGCAGGTTGTAGCTGGCCCGGTACCCCGGCAGGGTCAGCAGACCGATCAGGGCAACCGCGACCGTCGCGGCCAGGATGGGCCCGGGCCAGCGCACGATCGCGGTCCCGACCCGTCGCCAGCCGTGGACTTGGACCGTGCGCTTGGGTTCGAACAGCCCGAACCGGCCGCCCACCGCGAGCGCCGCCGGCACCAGGGTGAGCGCGACCGCAACCGACACCAGCATGCCCACCGCGCACGGGGGCGCCCAGGGTCTGGAAATACGGCATCCGGGTGAAGCTGAGGCAGGCCACCGCCCCGGCAATCGTCAAACCGGACGCTAAGACCACCTTGGCGACGCCGCGATAGGTCGTGTAGTAGGCCGTTTCCCGGTCTTCGCCGGCCTGACGGGCCTCGTGGTAGCGGCCGAAGAAGAAGATCCCGTAGTCGGTTCCGGCGGCGATCGCCAGCGCCACCACCAGGGTGACCGCAAACGTGGAGAGCCGGAACCACCCGTGCAGCGCAAGAACCGCGACGATCCCGCGGGCCGCGAGTAATTCGACGCCCACCATGACCAGGAGCAGCGCCACGGTGGTGACCGAGCGATAGACCAGGAACAGCATGGTGAAGATCGCCGCGATACTGACCACGGTGATCTTGAGCACGCTCTGGTTGCCGCTTTCGTCTTCGTCGGTGATCAGCGGCGTCCACCCGGTGACGTAGGCCTTGACCCCGGGCGGGGCCGGGGTGCGCGCCACGATGCCCTGCACGGCCCGCACCGATTCGTTCGCCAGGTCCTCCCCTTCGTTGCCGGCGAGATTGACCTGCACGTAGGCGGCCTTCCCGTCGGCGCTTTGCACCCCGGCCGCCGTGAGCGGATCGCTCCAGAAGTCCTCGACGTGCCGCACGTGCGTGGGGTCGTTGTCCAACTGGCGGATCAGCAGGTCGTAGTAGTGGTGGGCGGCGTCGCCGAGGGGCTGATCACCCTCCAGCACGATCATCGCCGTGCTGTCGGATTCCGATTCCTGGAAAACCTCGCCGATCCGCTTCATCGCCCGCACCGAGGGCGCGTAGTCGGCCATGATCGGGGCGGCGCGTTCCTTGCCGACCTGCTCCAGCGAGGGAACGGCGAAAGTCAGCAGCGCCGCGATCGCCAACCACGCCAGGATGATGGGCGCCGAGAGCATGCGGATCGCGCGGGCGAGGAAGGACGTGTCGGTGCGTTCGGTAGTCATCTGTTCGGTGCTCACTCATCCGGCCTTCAGCAAACAGAAGGTGTAGGCGTTCACTTCGTTTGAGGTTCGTTCGGCTTTGACCTGGCCGTTGACCAGGATGCGGCACCCGATACTGCCGCTATTCCCCTGCGCTACAACATTTCCCAAGATCGCAGCCGAGGTGGTGGTGATCGTCACCGACCACGGCAGGTGCGCCGCGTCGACGCGCTGCGGGTCAGCGCTGGCGTCGAAATAGCTGATGTCGGCCACCGTCCCGGGTGGCCCGAACACCTCGTAGGTCAGCTGCTTGGGGTCGACCGGTTTGGCACCGTCGGTGTTGGTGTCGACGTAGGCCGGGTATTGCTCGGAGCCGAAGATGCCGTGCAGCCGCGACACGGTCAGCCCGCCGATGCCAACCACCACCAAAACCACCAGCGGAATCCACAGTCGCTTCAAGATCCAGCGGACCGGGCGGCCCGAGTTCCTTGTCCGGCTGGCAGCCGCTGGGACGGCACCTCCGCGCGCATCGGCAGCGGGTAGGCCTGCACGTCGCGGACCGCCCGCCGCGGGGCGCTGATTCCGGGATAGCCCACGGTGCGCGGTTCTTGCGGTCGCTGGCGTCAACATGGGAATCAGAACCGGTAGGTCGCGCAGCCGACCTCGACACCCGAGCCGACGCTCACCAGCAACGCGATGTCCCCCGAGCTGACCAGCCGGCGGGTCCGGGCCTGCTGCAGGCCGTACGGCACACAGGAGGAGAACGGGTCGGCGTCGACGCCGAGGTCGACGAAACGCGACACCGGGATGTTCAGCCGGGCGGCGAGTTCGGCGCGGTCGGCGCCGGACAGCTGCGGGGGGAGCACGGCGGCGATCTGCGCGCGGTCCAGCTCCTCGAGCTTCAACAGTTCCTCGACCGCGGCCGGGATGCAGTCCAGGTAGTGGGCGACCAGGTCGGGGTCGCGGTCGATCTGCAGCCAGCTGTGGCCGTCGCGGTGCTGGAAATAGGTTTCCAGCGCGTCGGCGTACTCGGGATGGTGGTGAAAGACGAACCGGCCGAAGCCCGCCGTACCGTCGCCGCGGCCCAGCAGCACCGCCGAACCGGTTTCGCTCATGCCGTACATCGGGTGGCCGTTGCCGGCGCGGTTGTTTTCGGTTTCGGCGGCCACCACCATCGCGTGGTCGGCTTTTCCGGCGCCGATCAGCTGGGCGCCCACCTGGCACGCGTTGAGGAATCCGACCGCGCCGTTGAGCACGTCGAACACGAACGTCTTGGGTTCATCCGGGGATTCGAGGTCGTCGTTCACCGCCAGTTCGCCGGCGACCAGCGCGGCGATCGCCGGTTCGCACAGGAAATCCTCCCGGGACACCCCGGCGTAGAGGATCAGGTCCAGGGCGGACCGGTCCAGGCCGCTGTGCTCCAGGCACGCGGTCGCGGCCCGGACCGCCAGGTTGACCGCGTTGGGCGGCGCGGCTGGGGCGGG
>PPEA01000715.1 GCA_002967005.1 Mycobacterium talmoniae | reverse complement strand
AACGCGCTGCCGATGCTGGCCGCGCTGGCCGGGGTGTGCGCCGACGCGATGCTGCTGGTGCGCACCGGCGCGCAGCGCTACGCGCTGACCGGGGTGCTGGCGTACCTGGGCGGCCTGCTGTTTTTCGAGAAGCCCGCGCTGATCCCGTTCGTCGCGTTCGCGGTGACCGCGTTGCTGGCCCACGTGCGCGGTGACCGGGCCTCGGTAGCGACCGTGTGGCGTGCCGGGCGCGGTTGTGGACGGCGTCGCTGGCGCTGACCGCGGCCTGGATCGCGCTGTACCTGACGGTGGTTAATCAGCGGCGGTGGAGTTTCGATCTGGCGATGACGTGGGATCTGTTGCGCCGCTCGGTCACCCACGGCATCGTGCCCGCGCTGGCCGGCGGGCCGTGGTCCTGGGACCGGTGGGCGCCGGCGTCGCCGTGGGCCGCGCCCGGCGCGACGGTGATGGTGGCGGGCTGGCTGGTGCTGGCCGGCGTGGCGGCGGTCGTCGCTGCTGCGCAAGCGGCGCGTCGGTGCGGTGTGGCTGGCCGCGGTCGGCTACGCGGCGGCCTGCCAGGTGCCGATCTATTTGATGCGCTCGTCGGCGTTCACCGCGCTGGAGCTCGCCCAGACGCTGCGGTATCTGGCCGACCTGGTGGTGGTGCTGGCCCTGCTGGCGGGCGTGGGATTGTGTGCGCCGAACCGGGATTCGTCGCGCTGGCTGAACGCCTCGGCACCGCGCACCGCGGTGACCGTGGGCTTGGCGACGCTGTTCGTGGCCAGCAGTCTGTATTCCACCGCGACGTTTTTGGCGTCGTGGCGGGATAACCCGGCCGAGCCCTATTTGCGGCACGCCCGGCACGCGCTGGCCGCCGCCCGCGCCGCCTCCGATGCGCCACTGCTCGATCAGGAGGTCGACCCGCTGGTGCTGCAGCGGGTGGTCGGGCCGGAAAACCGGGCCAGCCACCTGTTCGCACTGCTGCCCGACCGTCCCGAATTCGCTTCGGCGACACCGCTGTTACGGATGCTGGACAGCTCCGGCCGGCTGGCCGACGCGCAGGTGACCTGGGTCCGCACGATCGTGCCGGGCCCGGTGCCGCGGTGCGGATACTTTGCGCAGCCCGACATTCCGACGCGGCTGGTGTTGGACGGTCCGCTGCTGCCGGCGGACTGGACCGCCGAGATCAACTACCTGGCCAACGTGGACGGCTCGATGACGTTGGCGCTATCCGAGGGTCCCGCCACCAAAGTGCCGGTGCATCCCGGCCTGAACCGGGTCTATGTGCGGCTGCCCGGCGCGGGCAACGACATCAGCGTGCGGGCCGACACCGCGGCACTGTCGGTGTGTATCGCCTCGGGTCCGGTGGGGTACGTGGCGCCGCGGTAGCGCGAAGTTGAGTAATATTGCCTACCGGAGCGGCCCGGCCAGGGTGCGACGATTTCTGGCATGGAAACACCGCAACCACTTCTCCGTAACACCAACGCCTATTTCGCGCAGTCCGCGATCGCCTTCGGGGTGTCGCTGAGCTCCCTGGCCATCGGCATCACCTTCCTGCCGATATCCGTCTGGCAGCGAGGGTTTCTCGCCATCTGCGGGCTGTTCCTAGTGACCAGTTGCTTCAACCTCGCCAAGGTCATCCGCGACCAGCATGAGGCGCAACAGATCCGCAACCGGGTCGACGAGGCCCGGATGGAACAGATGTATGTCGGGCACAATCCGCTCAAGGGCGTCGTCTGACCCCACGACCGATCCCCGCCGGGTCCAGCACCGGGCGGGGATCTGTTGGGCCAAGGGCTGTTACCCGGCTGCGCAATGTCGCGACGGTCAGCGTCCGCGGCCTTGCCCGCCCGCAGCGCGCGGAGTTCGCCGCGTCGTTGGCCGATTTAACCCCGCGGCGGTGGGACGCGGCGGACCGCGGTCAACGCTGCACGGCCCGATGGCAGCGTCGATTCCAGCAGATATATACACATCTATATCGAAGTCGCTATAGTTGTGTATATGGTCGATGTTGTCACCGCGCAGCAGGCCGCTCAGCGCTTGGGCGTCCACCCCTCTCGCGTGCGCGCGCTCATCGCCGCCGGCACGTTGACCGCGACGCGGGCCGGCAGCCAGTGGCTGGTCGACGCCGACAGTCTGGACCGCCACGCCGATCTCGTCGCCGCTGGTGCCACCGGGCGATCCTTCGCACCGCGCATCGCCTGGGCCGCCGCCGCATTGTGCGACGGCCTCGACGACGGACTCACCTCGGCCGAGCGTTACCGTCTGCGCAACCGCCTCGCGCACGCCGCGATTCGCGACGCCCACACCTGCGCGTTGGTGCAGCGCTGGCTGTCACGGCGAGCGCAGTCGATACACCGGTACCGGGTCGGCGAACGCGACCTGGCCCAGCTGCTGAGCACCGACAATCTCTTGGCCACCGGCATCAGCACCACCACTACGTACAGCATCGGGCTGTCGACCGGCGGAGCTGCCGACGCCTACGTCAGCGACCAGACCCGCCGCGAACTGGTGGAGGAGTTCTTCCTGATCGAGAGTGCGCGAGGCAACCTCACACTGCGGGTCGCCGACGCCGCGCCGTTCGGAGCCACGACCGCTCCGCGGCTCATCGCAGGTGCCGACCTCGCCGAGGACACCGACGCGCGCACCCGAGCCGCCGGATGCGAACTGATCGCCGAGGCGCTACGCGCGGTGCGGAAGGAATGACCGTGCCAGAACCGACCAGCCCCGGCAACGGCGAGGCGTTGGCCGCTATCGCCGCCATCACGGGACAGTCGGTGCCCGGCGCGACCGAAATATTTTGTGCCATCAAGGATTCCGCCCCCGACCAGACCCCGGCCAGCGCCGCGGACATCAGCAAAGCGGTAGGTCGTCTCTGCACCCGCATCGGGCTCGCGCCGGCACTGGATCAACAGGTACGCGAACGGCACATACGTGCGCTGCGCGAGCTCGCGGCCGAGAAAGCCACCTCGCTCACCCGCGGCGATCTGCACGCCTGGGACCAGACCCTGCGCGGCACCCCAGAGAAAATTCCGACGCTCGAGCGGGAATCAGTAGCGCTGCCCCAGATGCCCGAACACCAGCAGGCGATGTGGGCGACGCTGCTGGACTTCGAGGAGACCGACCCGCCGCCCTGGGTACTGGTGGGTGGACAGATGACCGCCCTGCATTTGACTGAGCACGCCATCACCGTGCACCGCCCCACCGACGACGGCGATGTGGTCGTCGGGGTTTGGACACGCCGGGATGCGTTGCGCAGCACCACGAGTTACTTGACCGACAACGGCTTCACTGAGAGTCCCACCAGTGACGGCTATGGCTACCGGTTCATCCGCGACAGAACGACTATCGACGTGATGCTCCCGGAAGGACTCGATCGCCAGCGGCGGTACCCGAAGACGAGCTCGGGACGACCAGGGCTGGCGGCCCCTGGCGGCAACCAGGCGCTGACCAGAGCCGAGCGGGTGCCGGTAAACCTCAACGGGCGCGAGGGTTACATCCGCCGCCCGACCCTGCTGGGCAGTCTGGTGGTCAAGGCCCGCGCGTGGGTCGTGGACAGCCGCAACCCCGAACGCCATGCCCAGGACCTGGTCGCGCTGTCAGCCGTGGCACTGCGCGATCCCCGCTCCGTTATCAGCCAGGCGCGCCCCGACGACCGCCGCGCGATCCGCATCGCTTTGCAGCACCTTCCCGCCGGTAATCGCCTGCTGCGTGCTGCCGAAGACCCCGTGGCCGTTCACGCATTCCTGTCCCGTCTGGCTCAGCCGCCAGGCTAGGCCGCGGGCACGGCGCGAGGGTGCGCAAACCCGGGTTTCCGCGCGGTGTGTCGACCGGGGACACGCACGCTCGCGCAAGGGGGGAGCACATTTGGAGCCGCCTAGGAGAATCGAACTCCTGACCTATTCATTACGAGTGAATCGCTCTACCGACTGAGCTAAGGCGGCCTGCCCGGTAGTCCGGGCGCAGGTGAGTTTACAGGTCGGAGCGCAACGCCTGACCAATGGTGGCGACCATGGCGTCGACGGCGAACTTCGGTTTGACGTTGACGGTCAGCGCTTCGCGGCAGGCCAGCACCGCCTCGATGCAGCGCAGCAGCCGTTCCGGGCTGGCGTGGGCGGCCAGCGCCGCCACCTTCTCGGCCATGTCCGGGTGGTTGGCCGCCACCGCGCCGGCCCCGGACGCCACCAGCAGCGCATCCCCGGAAATAGGTGGCCAAATCGATCAACGCCCGGTCCAGCGCATCCCGCGACGCCGGGTGTGCCGGGATTCTGCCGCCGCCTCCAGCTCCTTGATCGCCCCGGTGGCCCCGCCGCCAGCGCCCCCGCGGTGCCTGCCTGGTCGCCCCCCGGCCCCAGCGCGGTGCGCCAGCTCCTCGGTCTCGGCCTCGGCCCGCTCGACGGTGAGGTCTTTGGCTTCGGCCTCGGCGGCGGCCACCAGTTCCTCGGCCGCCGCGTAGGCCCGAGACGGGGT
>PPEA01000714.1 GCA_002967005.1 Mycobacterium talmoniae | reverse complement strand
TTCGGCGACACCGGCGCGGCCCGGACCATGGTGCCGCCGGCCGCCGCCGACCACGCCTGCGGCACCTTGAGCGCACCCATCGACGCCGCCTGGCCCAGCTTCGCCGAAATCGCCTGGGTCGCCGAGGTGAAATGGCCGGCCAGCGTCCCCACCGCGCCCTGCAGTTTCCCGTCTACGAATTGCCCGATGGCGGTCATCAACGATTCGGGGGCGCCCATCCCGGTCAGGCCGCTGGTGCCGGTCATCTGCCCCATCCGCGCCAACTGCATGAGCATGCTGATCGGGTACATGGCGAACCGGGCCGGAATGCTGCCATAGTTCGCCAGCGA
The DNA here is from genome assembly GCA_002967005.1 of Mycobacterium talmoniae. Lineage (GTDB taxonomy): Bacteria > Actinomycetota > Actinomycetes > Mycobacteriales > Mycobacteriaceae > Mycobacterium > Mycobacterium talmoniae. The sequence continues at coordinate 4,189 of PPEA01000714.1, read as the reverse complement.
CGCGGGATTGGTGAGCTGTGTTCCCAGGAAGCTGCCCACGATAGGGATCTGCGAAAGCTCTTGGTTCAGAGTATTGAGCACATTCTCTAGGCCACCCGGACCGAAAATGTCCCCCAGTCCGTCCAGGGGCGAGTTGGTCGCTTGCGTGACGTTTTGCGTCACGTTCTCCGCAACAGACTTGGTGGCCATCAGCTGATCCACCCCCGTCGCCTTGGCGGCCTGCGGTGCGGGACTGGGTTTTTGCAGCGTGGAGACATTGGACTGCGACGACGCCATATAGGCGTCCATCACCGCGCCGTCTTGCGCCCAGAACTCCGCATACATCGCCTCGGCGGCCATGATCGCCGGGGTGTTCTGCCCAAAAAAGTTGGTCGCGACCAGCGCGGCCAATAGCGCCCGGTTAGCCTCGATCACCGGCGGCGGGATCGTGCCGGCATGCGCGGTCTCATACAACCCCGCCTGCGCCTTGACCTGCGCACCGATCTGCGCGGCCTGATCCGACGTGTTCTGCAACCACGCCACGTACGGGGCGACCGCGCTCGTCATCGCCGCCGACGAGGTCCCGGTCCACGGACCGCTCGTCAGCCCCGAGACCACCGACCCGTAGGACACCGCCGAGGAACTCAAATCGGCGGCAACGCGTCCCAGGCCGCCGCGGCCGCCATCAACGACCCCGACCCGGGACCGGCATACATCAACCCGGAGTTGATCTCCGGCGGAAACGCCAAAAAGCTCATTCCCTACCCCGCTCAGTCCGTGGTCGCCGCGTTGGCGGCCTCGGCCGCGGCATACGCGCTGGCATTGGAGGTCAAATTGGCCACCAGGTGTTCGTGCACCGCCGCGGCCTGCGCACTGATCGCCTGGAACAACTCGGCATGCGTCGCGAACTGGGCGGTCGCGAACGCCGATACCAGGTCGGCGGCCGGCGCCACCACCCCCGTGGTCGGACCCGCAGCGGCCGACGCCCCGGCCGTCATCGAGTCACCTATGCTCGCGAGGTTTCCGGCCGCAGCCGACATGATCTCTGGTTCAGCATTGACGAACGACACCTGTACTCCTCCTTAAACCTGAGCACTCGCCCACGGATGTGTGTGAGCAGTCGTTGACTGGTCGGGTTCGCGCACCACCGGGCAACCCCACGCTGGGACACGGCCGACCCGTTCCCACGACCCACCATCGGGGTCGCCGGAGGTAGAGCGCCCGACCGGACCATGTCCGATCGGGCGACGTGTCCGGAGCACCAAGTAGGCAACCTCTCCATGCAGTGCGGCTCAATTGACGCACGTTCACAACAGGTTTTGTTAGCTACGTCCTGCAGGGCCGCGAACCGGTCCGCCGGGCGTGAGCAAATTAACATTGCATAAGCAGGGAGTCCAACTAAATGGACGAACTCTCAGGTTTCGGTTTGCGGGGACGCCGCGCCGAAGGTGCACCAACGTCGGACACGTGCCGGGGCGGTGTGCAAAGCTGGAACAACCGCTAACCAGCCCCAACAGGACCCACGGAGCGTGCGATGACCTTCAACGAAGGTATGCAGATCGACACCAGCACCACGTCGAGCAGCGGCGGCGGGGGCCGGCGGATCGCCATCGGCGGTGGTCTGGGCGGGCTGGTGATCATGGTGGTGGCGCTGCTGCTGGGCGTCGACCCCGGCAATGTGCTCACCCAGCAACCGGTCGACACCCGCGACAACGTCGCACCCGGGTTCGATCTGAACAAATGCCGCACCGGCGCCGACGCCAACAAGTACGTGCAGTGCCGGGTGGTGGCCACCGGCAACTCCGTCGACGCGGTGTGGTCACAGCTGCTACGCGGCTACACCCGGCCGCGGGTGCAGCTGTTCAGCGGGCAGGTCAACACCGGCTGCGGACCGGCCACCAGCGACGTCGGGCCGTTTTACTGCCCGGTCGACAAGACCGCGTACTTCGACACCGACTTCTTCCAGGTGCTGGTTGACCAGTTCGGCTCCAGCGGCGGGCCGCTGGCCCAGGAGTACGTGGTAGCCCACGAGTTCGGCCACCACGTGCAGAACCTGGCCGGGGTGCTAGGCCGCGCCCAGCAGGGCGCCCAAGGCCCCACCGGCAACGGGGTGCGCACCGAGCTGCAGGCCGACTGTTACGCCGGGGTGTGGGCGCACTACGCGTCGATCACCCGGCAGGAAAGCACCGGCGAGCCGTTCCTGCAGCCGCTGAGCGACAAGGACATCGACGACGCGTTGTCGGCGGCGGCGTCGGTCGGTGATGACCGCATCCAGCAGCAGGCGACCGGGCGCACCAACCCGGAGTCGTGGACGCACGGCGCCTCGGCGTGGCGGCAGCACTGGTTCACCGTCGGGTATCAGACCGGCGACCCCAACCGCTGCGACACCTTCGCGGCCCGCGATTTGGGTTGACGCTTCGCCGGTTAGCCCCGCTCAGCCCGATCACGCACCGTACGCGATCGGCCCCCTTCGCCAAGGGGGCCGATCGCCCGGTTTGCCCGCCGCGGTGGGCCCGGTTTAGCCGAGCGGGAAGGACGCCGTCATCGCCAGGCCTAGAACGGGATCGCGGCGGTGGCGGCCTCGAGCAGCATCTGCGGGATATCCGCAAAAACCCCGGGCGCCACCGTGCCGAGCTCGCCGAGGAATTGGGCCGGATCGAACAGGTCGCCCAGGCTCGTCAGGAACTGGGTGGGATCCAGCAGTGCACCGAGCTCGGACAGCCCGTCGGCCCCGAAGGCGCCGCTGAGCGCCTCCAGCGGTGCGCTGAACAGGGCGGTCAGCGGTCCGTCGGTGAGGGCCTGCGTTCCCGTTGCGGCACCGATGGCGTCGGCGATGGTGTCGCGCATCTGCAGCAGCAGCGCAATAGGCCCGCCCGGATCGCTGAGAATGCCCTTGCCGTATTCGAAGCCGTTGAGCACACCGCCGACCACCGCGGTCGGCATGTTGGCCACCGCGCCCAGCGCGCCCAGCACATTCCCGTCGCCGATCGCGTCGACCACCGCCTGTCCGCTTGCCCCGAACGCGTAGACGCCGCTGGCCAGCGGCCCCAGCGCGCCCAGCCCGAGGCCCATCGCGATCTGCGGAATCAGCTGCGCGGCGCTGTACAGGTTGTGCGCGATCTCGACCGGGATCTGGAGCGTCGGCAGCAACGCGAAGCCGGGGGCGATGATCGTCTGGATGATGCCGCTGTAGGCCGCCCTCACCGCATCCTCGAACTGGCCCGCCCCCAGCAGCTCGAACGCCTGGTCCAGGTTGTACCACAGGCCGCCGACGGAACCCGGCGTGAGTTGGGTGACGAGGTTTTCGACCGCCTGCCCGAGGGCACCGGCGTAGGTCTGGCCGTAGCCGAGCCAGTTGGTGACCAGCTGGGTCAGAATCGGTGCGGGATCCGCCAGCACCGTCTTTCCGAGTTCCCCGGCGTTGCTGAATGCGCTCGCGAACACGTCGAGCCACGAGGTGAACAGCGGAACCTGGCTGGGCACGGTGAGCAGTGCGGCGTCGGCACCCACCGCCCCGGTCAGCGTGTTGAGCGCACCACCGAAGATGTCATGGGTCTCGTCGATGAGGGCGCTGGCCCCCGTCGTGAGTTCGACGACACGGTGCTGGATAGCCGGTAGCGGCGCCGCCGCCGGGGTGACGGCGATGGTGCTGGCGCCGACGAGGACGACACCGGCGGTGAGGTAGGGGCGCAGGGTTGCGTGCAAGAGAGCTCCTTTCGTTGTGGTGCGGCACGGCCCACGGACGCTACCTGAGATTCAGCTGAATTTATTTGCCCTTTCGGGCAAATCAATAAAATTACATAACTCAAACTTATGAACAGCAATACGACAGCGCACCAGAATCTGCTGATCAACTCCGCTGTGCGCACAACAAAGCAAACCGTTTCGATTCCCGGTTTAGGTCAAATCGAAACTATCCGTCGCTGATCAGCAGATCTCCCGCCCGTGCGGCTCATCTGCGCACGACGACGCACGTCAACCGCGCCTCCGGGGAGCGCCCGCTTTCCGCTGCCCCCCAGACCGGGCCGGCCAGCCCACCATGCAGCCCGCCACAGCTACCTTGCCCGCCTGTCCGGCCGAAGCAAAGTCTGTGATTACGCTGAGCGGCGGTGAGGTCGTGGTTACCCGGTGGCCCCGGCCAGCAGACCCGCCAACTCGGCGCGGCCCGCCTCGTCCAGCGGCAGCAGCGGTTGGCGGGGGCGCAACGCAA
>PPEA01000713.1 GCA_002967005.1 Mycobacterium talmoniae | reverse complement strand
TCGTGGTGCGCCCGGCCGGGGTGATCGATCAACGCCTACGGCCCCACCGAACCACGATGTGCGTGGGGATCAGCGCGCCATTGACACCGGGATCGGGGGTGACCGCCGATCGGTGCGCCGGTGCCGGGCGCGGCGTTGTTCGTGCTCGACCCGTGGCTGCGGCCGGTGCCCGCCGGGGTGGTCGGCGAGCTGTACGTCGCCGGCCACGGCGTGGGCGTCGGCTATCTCGGTCGATCCGCGTTGACCGGGTCACGGTTTGTGGCGTGCCCGTTCGGCGGCGCGGGGGCGCGGATGTATCGCACCGGGGATGTGGTGCGCTGGCGTGCCGATGGCCAACTGGAGTATCTGGGCCGGGCCGATGAGCAGGTCAAGATCCGCGGATACCGCATCGAACTCGGCGAAATCCAGGCGGCACTCAGCGCGCTCGAGGGTGTAGACCAGGCGGCGGTGATTGCCCGCGAGGACCGCCCCGGCGATAAGCGGCTGGTCGCCTATGTCACCGGCACCGCCGAACCCGCCGAAATCCGCGCCGCACTGGCCGATCGGTTACCGCCGTACATGGTTCCCGCCGCGGTGGTGGTGCTCGACGCGCTGCCACTGACCCCGAACGGCAAGCTCGACAAACGCGCGTTGCCGACACCGGAATACACCGAGGCGGACCGGTATCGCGCCCCGGTCAACGCGGTCGAGGAGATCCTGGCCGGCATCTACGCCCAGGTGCTCGGGCTGGACCGGGTCGGGGTCGACGACTCCTTCTTCGACCTCGGCGGCGACAGCATCTTGTCCATGCAGGTGGTGGCGCGGGCCCGCGCCGCCGGGGTGATGTTCAAGCCGCGCGACGTGTTCGTCGAACAGACGGTGGCCCGGCTGGCCCGCGTCGCCAGCGTGTCCACCGGTGAGACCGACCTCACCGACGAGGGCACCGGACCAGTGCCGGCCACCCCCATCATGCGGTGGCTGCACGACGTCGGCGGCCCGGTCGAGCAGTTCAACCAGACGATGGTGGTACAGGCCCCCGTCGGGGTCACCGAAGCCGATGTCGTAATGGTGTTGCAGGCCTTGCTGGATCGCCACGAGATGTTGCGGCTGCGCGCCAACGACGACGGCGCCGGCGGATGGTCACTGCAGGTACCCGAACCGGGTGCGGTCGACGCGGTGAGTTGCCTGCAATCGGTCGAGGTGTTTACCGATGCGGTGCTGGTGGAGGCGCGGTCACGACTGAACCCGGCGACGGGGATGATGCTCAGCGCGGTGTGGGCGGCATCCACCAGCCAGTTGGTGCTGATGATTCACCACCTGGCCATCGACGGGGTGTCGTGGCGGATCCTGTTGGAGGACCTCAACCTCGCGTGGGCCCAGCATCGCCGCGGCCAGCCGGTGGCCCTGCCGAGGACGGGCACCTCGTTTGCCCGGTGGGCGTCGCTGCTGGCCGAGCACGCGTCCGACCCCGACGTCGTGGGCCAGGCCCGGGTGTGGCAGCAAGTGGCGGCGACCCCACCCATGCTGCCGGCGGTCCAGCCGGCGACCGACACGTTTGCCACCGCCGGCAAGCTGTCGATGTCGCTGGATGCCGAGACCACCGGAATGCTGCTCGGCGAAGTGCCGGCGGCGTTTCACGCCGGGGTGCAAGACATTCTGCTGATCGCGTTCGGGTTGGCGGCCGCCGAATTCTTCGGCGCCACCGGCGCGCCGATCGGGATCGACGTCGAGGGCCACGGCCGCCAGGAGGAACTCGGCCCGGATGTGGATCTGTCGCACACGGTGGGCTGGTTCACCACCAAGTACCCGGTGGCCCTGACCGTCGCCGGGGTGTCCTGGGCGCAGGTGGTGGCCGGGGAGGCCGCGCTGGGCCCGCTGATCAAAGACGCCAAAGAACAACTCCGCGCCCTGCCCGACGGCCTGACCTACGGACAGTTGCGCTACCTCAACCCCGAGATCGAGCTGCCCGGATCCGATCCGACGATCGGATTCAACTACCTGGGCCGGCTCGGTGGGGCACCCGAAACAAACGGCGACACCTGGCGCATCGGCGCAGATGCCTTGCCGCTGGCCTCGGTCGGTGCGGCCATCCCCATGCCGTTAGCGCACACCGTGGAGCTCAACGCCGGCACCATCGACACCGACACCGGTCCGCACCTGTATGCCGATTGGACGTGGGCGCCGTCGGCCGTCGATGAAGCGCAACTGAGCCGCTTGAGCCGATTGTGGTTTGACGCGCTGGCCGGGATCTGCGCGTACGTGCGCCGCGGCGGCGGCGGGCTGACCCCGTCCGACATTGCGCCGGCTCGGTTGAGCCAGCAGCAGATCGACGACCTGTGCCAGCGGTATCGGGTCGCCGACGTGTTGCCGCTGACCCCGCTGCAGCACGGGCTGCTCTTCCACGCGAACACCGCGGCCGACAACGCCGACGACGTGTACGCCATGCAATTGGACATCACCGTGGCGGGAGTCCTCGACCCGGATCGGCTCCGGGATGCGGTGCAGGCGGTGGTCGCCCGCCACCCCCACTTGGTCGCCCGATTCTGCGACCAATTCGACGAACCGGTGCAGATCATCCCGGCCGATCCCGAACCGGGATGGCAGTACCTCGAACTCGACGCCGACGACCAGATCCAGCAATTGTGCGCGGCCGAACGCGCCGCGGTCAGCGAGCCCGGCGACGCGGCACCCCTTCGGGCCGCGCTGATCCGCGTCGGCCAGGACCGGCACCGGTTTGTGCTGACCTTCCATCACATCGTGCTCGATGGCTGGTCGCTGCCGATCCTGCTGCAGGAAATCTTCGCCGGCTACTACGGGCAGCGATTACCGGCGCCGGTGCCGTACCGCCGGTTTGTTGCCTGGCTGGCCGACCGCGACCGCGACGCCGCCCGGGCGGCCTGGCGGGAGGTGTTCGACGGGTTCGAATCCCCGACCCTGGTGGGACCGCCCGACCGGACGAATGTGGGAACCCGAGGCGCGGAAGCGTTTCGGCTGCCCGAGCACACCACCCGGGCGGTGAGCGAACTGGCGCGCTCCCGCCACACCACCGTCAACACCGTTTTGCAGGCGGCGTACGCGCAGCTGCTGTGCTCGCTGACCGGCCGACCCGATGTGACCTTCGGTGTCACCGTCTCCGGGCGCCCGGCCGAGGTCCCCGGCGCGGACACCATGGTGGGGCTGTTGATCAACACCGTGCCGGTGCGCGCACAGATCGCCCCGACGACCAGCACCGCCGAGCTGCTCGACCAGCTGCAAGCCAGCCACACCCAGACTCTTGAACATCAGCACTTGGCGCTGCACGAGATTCACCGCGTCACCGGGCACGACCAACTGTTCGACACCCTGTTCGTGTACGAGAACTATCCGGTCGACACCGCCGCGTTGTCCGGCGGCGACGGGTTGGCCATCACCGAGTTCACCGACCGCGAATACAACCACTACCCGCTGACGCTGCAAGCCCTGCCCGGCCGCGAACTGAACCTGCGGGTCGAATACGACACGGAGGTGTTCGCCGCGGGCGACATTGCGGCGCTGATCGAGCGGCTGCGACGGGTGCTGGCGGCGATGATTGCCGAACCCACCCAACGGTTGTCGTCGATCGATCTGCTCGATGCGCCCGAGCGCGCCCGGCTGGACGAAATCGGTAATCGCGCGGTGTTGACGGCGCCGGCGCGGACGTCGGTGTCGATCCCGGCGTTGTTCGGCGAGCAGGTGGCGCGGGTCCCCGAGGCGGTGGCGCTGAGCTTCCAGGGCCGGTCCATGACGTACCGGGAGTTGGAGGAGGCCGCGAACCGGTTGGCGCACCTGCTGGTCGAGCAGGGCGCCGGTCCGGGCGAGCGGGTGGCGCTGCTGTTCTCCCGGTCGGCCGAGGCCGTCGTGGCGGTGCTGGCGGTGCTCAAGACCGGGGCCGCCTATCTGCCGATCGACCCGGTGGCGCCGGAGGCCCGGATGCAGTTCATGCTGTCCGACGCCGGGCCGATCGCGGCGGTCACCACCGGGGAGTTACTCCCGCGGCTAGCGGGCTTTGACGGGGCGGTCATCGACGTCGGCGATCATCGTCTTGACGCCCAACCGGCCACGGTGTTGCCGGCGCCAACCGGCGACGACATCGCCTACATCATCTACACGTCGGGCACCACCGGGATGCCCAAAGGCGTAGCGGTCGCTCACCAAAACGTGACCCGGCTGCTGGAGACGCTGGATGCCGACGTGGCGCGGTCCGGGGTGTGGACGCAGTGCCATTCGTTGGCGTTTGACTACTCGGTGTGGGAGATGTTCGGCCCGCTGCTGGCCGGCGGCCGACTGGTGGTGGTGCCCGAGACGACGGCGCGCTCCCCGGAAGACCTGCACGCCTTGCTGGTCGCCGAACGAGTCAGCGTGCTCAGCCAAACCCCGTCCGCGTTCTATGCGCTGCAAACCGCCGACGCGCTGCAACCCGACGTCGCACGACAGCTCACCCTCGAGACCGTGGTCTTCGGCGGCGAAGCCCTTGAACCGCAGCGCCTCCGGGCATGGCTGGACCGCCATCCGGGTGCGCCGCGGCTGATCAACATGTACGGCATCACCGAGACCACGGTGCACGCCTCGTTCCGGCCGATCACCGTCGCCGACACCGACCACAGCGCCAGCCCCATCGGGGTGCCGTTGCGCCACCTCGCGTTCTTCGTGCTGGACCAGTGGCTCCGACCGGTGCCGACCGGGGGTGGTCGGGGAGCTGTACGTGGCCGGCGCCGGGCTGGCCTGCGGGTATGTGCGCCGGGGCCCGTTGACCGGGTCGCG
>PPEA01000712.1 GCA_002967005.1 Mycobacterium talmoniae | reverse complement strand
GCTGGCGGCCGGGCTGAGCCGGGTCGACGTGCTGGTCAACAACGCCGGGGGGCCAAGGGCCTGGAACCGGTCGAGCAGGCCGACCTCGAGCACTGGCGCTGGATGTGGGAGACCAATGTGCTGGGCACGCTGCGGGTGACCCGGGCGCTGCTGCCCAAACTGGTGGCCTCCGGGGACGGGCTGATCGTCACCATCACCTCGATCGCGGCGTTCGAGGTGTACGACGGCGGCGCCGGCTACACCGCGGCCAAACACGCCCAGGGCGCGCTGCACCGCACCCTGCGCGGCGAGCTGCTGGGAAAACCGGTGCGGCTCACCGAGATTGCGCCGGGCGCGGTGGAGACGGAGTTTTCCCTGGTGCGGTTCGGCGGCGACCAGCAGCGCGCCGACGCCGTCTACGCCGGGATGACCCCGCTGGTGGCCGCCGACATCGCCGAGGTGATCGGGTTCGTGACGTCCCGGCCCCCGCACGTCAACCTGGACCAGATCGTCATCCGGCCCCGCGATCAGGCCAGCGCTACCCGCCGGGTCGGCCGTTAGGCGACGTCGTCGTCGGGGTGCCCGACAGGGTCGGCGCGTTGGTCGGGGTGATCGGCGCGGTGCTCGGGATTTTCGTCCCCGGCGCCGGCTTTTGCCCCTCCGTGGGCGGCAGCGCCGACATCGACACCCAGGTGCCCCAGTCCACCGCCCAGTCCCAGATGTCGCCGTCGGCGTAGGACAGTTCGATCGAGCTGCCGGTCACCTCCACCGGGTCGCCGTACATGGCGCTGGCGTAGTACTGCTCGGCGTCGCCGGTGGACAGGTTGATGCAGCCGTTGGTGACGTTGCTGTTGCCTTGGGCGCCGGCGCTGGCCGGGTTGGCGTGGATGAACTCGCCGTTGTTGGAGATCCGCACCGCCCAGCGCTCGTGGATGTTGGAGTAGCCGGCCGCCGGGTTGGACATGTAGAAGTCGGCGTATTTCTCGCTGACCACGTGGATCCCGTTGCGGGTGACGTTGCGCGCCAGGTCACCCTCGCCGTAGCTGCACGGGAAGTCCATGATCACCCCGGCGTCGGTGACGACCTGGATGCGGTGCGAGGACACCTCGGCCTTGACCACCTGCCGGCGGCCCACCTGGAAGTTCAGGTTGAAGTCCTGCTTGCCGTAGGCGCCGTCGCCGAACGCCAGCCCGTACAGCTTGGCGTCGACGCTGACCTTGGTGCCCGCGGGGTAGTACTCGCGGGTGCGCCAGTGCACCCGCGCGCCCTGCGCCTCGTCGGGCAGCCACGCCCAGCTGCCCTCCACCGGCGGGTCGGTGGTGACGGTCAGCGCCCGCTCGACGGCGGCCTTATCGGAGATGGGGGCGTCGAACTGGATGATGATCGGGGCGGCCACGCCGACGGTCTGCCCGTCGGCCAGCTGGAACCCGCCGTCGATGACCTTGGTGGGGGTGATCGTGGTGAACTTGCCGGCCACCGGGACGGCCTTGCCGTCGTGGCCGACCACCGAGCCCGACCAGGTGTAGGACGCGCCGTAGCCGAGCGGCTCGGTGACGGTGTAGCGGGTGCGGTCCCGGTTGAGGGCCCCGGCCACCACCTTGCCGTCCGGGTTGGTCAACGCGACCCGCTGAAACCAGCCGTCGCGGACCTCCACGCTGACCGGCGCGGTGGGCAGCACGTCGGCGGCGGCGTCGTGCGGCGCAAACGTCAGGCTGGGCGCCGCCGGGGCGCTGCTGTCCTCGGATTGTTTGCCCGACTCCTTGGAGCAGGCGGCCAGCACCCCGGGCACCGCCATCCCCATCGCCAGCGCCGCCAACGCCTTCCGCCGGTTGATCGGCTGCGGGTCGCTGGGCGTGCTCACGAGGAACCAAGATACCGGGCAGCAGCGACCACCCCGAAAATTCGCCAGCTACAGCGCGCAACCGACCAGCACCGGTTCGGGGGTCAGCGTGATGCCAAACACATCGGCGACCCCGTCGCGGACGGTGCGGGCCAACGCCAGCACGTCGGCGGCGGTGGCGTGGCCGCGGTTGGTCAGCGCCAGCGCGTGCTTGGTGGACAGCCGGCACGGCGCCCCGTCGCTGCCCGGGTAGCCTTTGCCGAACCCGGCCCGCTCCACCAGCCAGCCGGCGGCCAGCTTCACCCCGTCCGGCGCCGGATAGTGCGGGACGGGAATGTCGAGGCTGTCGGCCAGCCGTTGATACACCTCCGCGGCCACGACCGGATTGGTGAAAAACGAGCCGGCACTCCAGGTGTCGTGGTCGGCGGGGTCGAGCACCATGCCCTTGCGGGTGCGCAGCGCCAGCACCGCGGCGCGCACCGCCGCCGGGTCGGCGCGCTCACCGGTGCTTGCCCCCAGCGCGGCGGTCAGCTCGTCGTAGCGCAGCGGCGCGCTGGCCCCCGACGCGTCCAACGCGAACTCCACCTCGAGCACGACCGCATCCGCGGAGTGTTTCAGCACGCTGGTCCGGTACCCGAAGCCCAGCTCGGCGGCGGGCACCCAGCGCACTACGCCGCTGCGCCGGTCCAGCAGCCGCACCCGGGTCAGGGTGTCGGCGACCTCGACGCCGTAGGCACCGACGTTTTGCACCGGGGTGGCGCCAGCCGAGCCGGGAATCCCAGACAGGCACTCCAGCCCGCCCAGACCGGCCGCGGTGGCGGCCACCACCTCCTCGTCCCACCCCGCGCCGGCCTCCGCGCGCAGCACGGCGCCGTCGATGCTGATCCGGTCGGCGGCCAGCCGCACCACGGTCAGATCGGTCAGGTCGTCGGCGATCACCACGTTGGAGCCGCCGGCCAACACCAGCACCGGCCCGCTGTCGTGGGCGTCGAGGTGGCCCAGCGTGGCGACCACCTGGTCGGCGTTGGTGCAGGTAATCACCGTTTTCGCGACCGGACCGACCCGCAGCGTGGTCAACGGCGCCAACGGCACCGCCTGCGCGACGCGCGCACCGGCGAACAGTGTTCCCACCACGGGCCGTAACGGTAGCCTGACCTGCTATGCCGCGTTCATTCGACTTGTCGGCCGAATACCACGCCAGCGTTGAACAGGTGCATGCGGCGTTTTGCGACGAGGGGTATTGGCTGGCCCGGCTGGCCGATTCCGGGGCCGACACCGCGACGCTGGACTCGATGACCGTGGAGCCCGACGGCCGGGTGGCGGTGACCACCACCCAGGCCCTGTACCGGGAGCGGCTGCCGGCGCTGGCCACCCAATTTCACCGCGGCGACCTGGAGGTGGTCCGCAACGAGACGTGGAGCCCGGTCCGCGACGGCAAGGCGTTCGCCCAGGTCAGCGGCAAGGTGCTGGCGGCGCCGGTGTCACTGTCCGGCGAGGCGCAGCTGGCGCCCACCGAAACCGGCTGCCGGTTGACCTTCACCGCGACGGTCCACGTCGATATCCCGTTGGTGGGCGGCAAGATTGAGAGCATCATCGGCACCAAGCTGTCCGAGCTGATGACCGCCGAGCAGCGGTTCACCACGCGGTGGGTGGCCGAGTCGGACTAGCTCCGCTTTGGCTTTGGCGGGTTTTGGCCCGCGCGTCGGCCCGCGAGCCTGTGCTCACGGCGCCGAGCCTGCGTCCACGGCATCCAAACTGCGGTGAGGGCATCGAAACTGCGTCCAGGGCGCCGAGCCTGCGTCCAGGGCATCGAAACTGCGCTCACGGCACCGAGCCTGCGTCCAGGGCATCGAAACTGCGCTCACGGCACCGAGCCTGCGTCCACGCCGACAAATCGGCCGAATACACGTCCTCACCGCAGACTCGATGCCACCACCGCAGACTCGACGCCCTCACCGCAGGCTCGGTGCCATCACCGCAGACTCGACGCCCTCACCGCAGACTCGACGCCACCACCGCAGACTCGACGGTCCGGGCGACCTCGTAGGGTGGCGGGCATGCGGATCGCATTGGCGCAGATCCTCAGCGGCACCGACCCGGCGGCCAACCTGGAACTGGTGCGCGAGTACACCGGGCGGGCCGTCGAGGCCGGCGCGGCGCTGGTGGTGTTCCCGGAGGCCACCATGTGCCGGTTCGGCGTTCCGCTCCAACCGATCGCCGAGCCCACCGACGGGCCGTGGGCCGACGCGGTGCGGCGCATCGCCGCCGAAGCCGGCGTCACGGTGATCGCCGGGATGTTCACCCCGTCCGGCGACGGCCGGGTCACCAACACCTTGCTCGCGACCGGTCCGGGCACCGACGCCCACTACGACAAGATCCACCTCTACGACGCGTTCGGCTTCACCGAATCCCGCACGGTGGCGCCGGGTTCGCAGCCGGTGGTGATCACCGTCGACGGCATCGGGGTCGGGTTGAGCACCTGCTACGACATCCGGTTCCCGGAGCTCTACACCGAGTTGGCCCGCCGCGCGCACAGCTGATCACGGTGTGCGCATCGTGGGGCTCCGGTCCGGGCAAGCTGCAGCAGTGGACGCTGCTGGCCCGCGCCCGCGCGCTGGACTCCACCAGCTACATCGCCGCGGTCGGGCAGGCCGATCCGGGCCGCGCCCTGGCCTCGACGGCGCCGACCGGGGTGGGCGGCAGCCTGGTCGCCTCCCCGTTGGGTGAGGTGGTCGCCGCCGCGGGTGCGCAGCCGGAACTCGTGGTCGCCGACCTGGAGGTCGACGCCGTCGCCGCCGCCCGGGACACCCTCGCGGTGCTGCGCAACCGCGCAGACTTCGTTCGCATCAATTAACCGATAAGGCAGAATCGCGCACGTGAGCAACCCACCAGGACCTCCGCACGGTGGCGATCATTCGCCCTGGGCCCGCCCGACCGCCCCGATGCCGAAG
>PPEA01000711.1 GCA_002967005.1 Mycobacterium talmoniae | reverse complement strand
CGTTTGCTTGGCGCTCCGGGTCTCCGCGTCGCTGGTGAGCCGCGCGCTCGGCTGCCGGGTCTCCGGCGGCGTCGGTCCCTTGGGCGGAGTCTGGTTGTCTGGTGTTTTGGGCGCCAGTCGGGTGATCCGTCGGCGGGCTTGGTGGGGCGGCGGGCCCGTCCGACGGCCGTGGCTGGCGTCGGCGACATGTCGGAGGTTCGCGCGGGTGGCGAGCCGTCCTGTGGTCGGCCGCGGGGGGGGTCATCCTGTGCGGGCACGCTGGTCGACGCCGGGGTGTGTCCGGGCAGCGGGTCGCCGATGTGGAACTGGCTGGCCGCGGGACCGGTTTGGGGCTGCTCGCCGGGGGTGGCGCGTGATGTCTGGCTCTCGGCGATGGCGGGCGGCTCCCCATGGCGGTCGGTGCTGGCGGTGGCCATTGGTCGATCGCCATCGGTGATGGTGCGCTGTCCGTGGGTGTCGGCGAGCGCAGACGGTCGCTGCTCGCCGGGGGCGGGCTGCTCGGGTTGTCGTTCACCACGCACCGGGGACGCAGCGTTGGCGTCTTCGCTGTGGTGCGCGGATGTTTTTGGTTCGCCCGCGGTGACGCCGGGTTGTGCCGAAGTGTCGCCGGCGGGCGCCTTGGGCGGCGCAGCCGTGGGGGGCTGCGCAGTTTGCCGTTCGTCGCTCGCTGACGGGGTTTGGTGTGGTTCGGCGGCGTGGGGGGAGTCGTCGGCGCCGGCTGTCGTCGGGGTCGCCTTGTCCGCACCGACCGACGGGTCCGTTGTTGGCGCACTCGCCCGGCCACCGGTTGGTGCGGTGGCGGGGCTATTTGGTGTGGTTCTCGTACTGTCGGCCGCCGCGACGCGGGGTTGCGGCGTTTGGCCGGCGTCGGTCCGTAACCCCTTGGGGGCGGCGGGTACCTGGGGCGCACGCCCGGAGGTCGCCGCGCGCCGTTGTGATGGGCCGACGTGTTCGGGGGCGCCGGGCCGTCCCAACGCGGTGTCGCGACGGGACGGGTAGTCGCCGTCCCTGCTTGACGGGTGATTTCCCGTTGCGCGGCGTGCTGGGCCAGTAGGGTGATGGCCCTCTGAATAGCGCCGCGAATGATGAGCTTGGCCGCCGCGGCGCGTGTGGCAATTATTAGTCCGCCGCCGGGGGCCCAAAAGTAGGCGGCGATGGTTAACGCCAGCATCCTCAGCTGCGCGACAAAAACGTCTTTCACCGACTCGATCTGCGTCGCGACGTCCTCGACGCTGTCGGCCAACTGCCGCAACTGTTGGACAACGGTATCGATCTCGTTGGGCAGCGTGTTCAGCTGGTTGTGCAGCTCAGTATGAAAATGACCGGAGCGGAAGCCCAACAAAGTTGCCCGGGTCGCGTTGTCGACCGTGCTCTTGTAGGCCTCCAGCTGGTTCGCGTACTCTCGCCACTGCGCGGCCTGTCGACGGCACGCGTCCTCATCGCCGGTCGGCAAGTGCTCGCCGACCAGCCCTAACGCCGTTGACAGCCCGCCGGGAAGCCCGATCGTCATCGCTGCTTCCCTCCGCGCACGCGTCGCGCGTAAGCGAAGGAAATACACACCGCGCCCCACCACCACACCGGCTTGCCCACGGGGTTACTTGGCTTCCGCTTACAAGGTCCGGTTTTGCTGCATCGCCATGATGGCGTTGGCTGCCTCCGTGATCTTGGGGACGAAGCTCTCCACCTTTTTGTGCAAAGCCGCCGTGTTGGCGAACACGTCCGCACGATCCGGCGCGAAGCCGTCGTGAAACTTTGAGCCGATCTCATCGTCGGACCAAGGGTTTCCGGAAAGGCCGCTCTTCAGGGCTTGCGTCAACGACTCCAGTCCGTTGGCGGCTTCGGCGAACTCCGTGCCGCCCGCACGCGCCAACAACTCATTGAATTCGAAAACCTCGCCGGACATCCCCATACCCCTCACCCGGGAGCACCCGGATTCTGATCAGTTCTTGCCAGAATCGTCTGCTGTCGCTTCCGGTGTGTCCCGCCGCCTCGATTGTCGGCTGCACATCCCCCTCCGCAAACACGACTTGGTCCATTCTGGCAGACGAACCGACCGGTCAGGACGGCAATTTCGGCGCAGGGTACGGCGCGCGATGGTGCAAGCCGGGTGCGGCGCTGTGTCTGGCGAGACCGACGTGGGCGGCTGGACCTAACCCAGACCTAACGCACTGTCAGCTTCACCACGTCCACGTGCCTGACGGCGTCGCGCTCGGTGAGGTATCTGGGAAAACCGCCACGATACCGCTGCCCACGCCTCACCCGGCCGGCTCCAAGACCTCCGCGCCCACGAACGGGACCAGTGCGGCCGGCACTCGCACACTGCCGTCGGGCTGCTGATGGTTCTCCAGGATCGCCACCAGCCAGCGAGTGGTGGCCAGCGTGCCGTTCAACGTCGCCGCGATCTGCGGTTTGCCGTTGGCGTCGCGATACCGGGTGGCCAGTCGGCGCGCCTGAAAGGTGGTGCAGTTCGACGTCGACGTCAGCTCCCGGTAGGTCTGCTGGGTCGGCACCCACGCCTCGCAGTCGAATTTGCGCGCCGCCGAGGAACCCAGATCCCCAGCGGCCACGTCGATGACCCGATACGGCACCTCGATGGCGGCCAGCATCTGCCGTTGCCAGCCCAGCAGCCGGTCATGCTCGGCCTCGGCGTCGTCGGGTTGGCAGTAGATGAAGGCCTCCAGCTTGTCGAACTGGTGCACCCGGATGATGCCGCGGGTGTCTTTGCCGTGGCTGCCGGCCTCCCGGCGAAAACACGACGACCAGCCGGCGTAGCGGCGCGGACCGGCCGACAGGTCCAAGATCTCGTCGGCGTGATAGCCGGCCAATGGCACCTCGGAGGTCCCGACCAAAAACAGGTCGTCGGCCTCCAGCCGGTACACCTCTTCGGCGTGCGCGCCCAAAAACCCGGTGCCGGACATGATCTCCGGGCGCACCAGCACCGGGGGGATCATCAGCGTGCAGCCGTTGTCCACCGCCAGCCGCACCGCCAGCTGCATCAGGCCCAGCTGCAGCAGCGCCCCGCGGCCGGTCAGAAAGTAGAACCGGGCGCCGGACACCTTGGCGCCGCGCGCCATGTCGATCAGCCCGAGGGATTCGCCGAGCTCGAGATGATCGCGCGGGTTGTCGATATCGGTGGGTTCACCGACCACGTCCAACAGGGTGAAGTCGTCCTCCCCGCCGGCGGGCACCCCGTCGATGATGACGTTGCCGATCGCCATATGCGCGGCGGTGAACGCCGTCTCCGCGTCGCCCTGCGCGGCCTCGGCGGCCTTGACCTGCTCGGCCAACTCCTTGGCCCGCGCCAACAGCGCCGGCCGCTCCTCGGCGGAGGCGCGCCCACCGCCTTGCTGGCGGCCTTCTGCTCGCCGCGCAGTGCATCGGGCCGTCGAGACCGCGGCGCGTCGGGGCGGTGTCGGCGGCCAGCAGCGCGTCCACCAGCGCCGGGTCCTCCCCGCGGCTGATCTGAGAACGGCGGACCAGTTCGGGGTCATCGCGCAGCAGTTTGAGGTCGATCACGGCTGCTAAACCTACCTTTGCGACCACCGGGCCGCCGTCGCCAGGTGGTCGGCACACCCGCCCAGCGTGCCCGCCGGGCACAACCCCATAACGCTACATACGCATCAGTTGTCACGCGGTCCCGCGCGCCTGCCAGAATGGAACCGATGTCGCAGGAAGCTGACCAGGACGATCGACCGGCCGACCCGCCCGCACCGCGGTCGGCGCGGTTCGCTTGGCTGCACACCCTGCAGGCCACCTCGACCCGGCGGGCGCTGCTGTTGACCGCGCTGGGCGGCTTGCTGATCGCCGGCGTGGTGACCGCGGTACCCATGGACGACTCGGGCCCTTTGGCCCATCTGGGGTCCAACCCGGTGGCGCACACCGGCGGCAAGACCAGCGAGGCGTTCAAACACGCCGCCAGCGGGAACTGCCTGATGTGGCCGGATAACACACTGGATGCAGCGAAGGTCGTCAACTGCGCCGACGAGCACAAGTTCGAGGTCGCCGAGTCGGTGGACATGCGGACGTTCCCCGGCTCGGAGTACGGGCCCAGCGCCGCCCCGCCGTCGGCCAACCGCATCGAGCAGATCACCCAGGAACAGTGCGAACCCGCGGTGCGCCGCTACCTGGGCGCGCGGTTTGACCCGGTGGGCAAGTTCGTCACCAGCATGCTGTGGTCGGAGCCGGCGTGGCGTCAGCACGGCGAACGCCGCATGCTGTGCGGTCTGCAGCTGCCCGGCCCCAACGGCCAGCAGGTCGCGTTCAAGGGCAAGGTGGCCGACCTGGATCAGTCCAAGGTGTGGCCGGCCGGCACTTGCCTGGGCATCGACGCGACCAGCAACCAGCCCACCGACATCCCGGTCGACTGCGCGGCCCCGCACGCGATGGAGGTCACCGGCACGGTGAACCTGGCCGAGAAGTTCCCCGACGCGCTGCCGCCCGAACCCGAGCAGGACGGCTTCATCAAGGACGCTTGCACCCAGATGACCGACGCCTACCTGGCGCCGATCCAGCTGCGCAGCACCACGCTGACGCTGATCTACAACACCATCTCGCTGCCGAGCTGGTCGGCCGGCAGCCGCCAGGTCGCCTGCAGCATCGGCGCGACCCTGGGCAACGGCGGCTGGGCGGCGCTGCTCAACAGCGCCAAGGGGCCGCTGATGATCAACGGCCGCCCGCCGGTGCCGCCCCCGGACATCCCCGAGGAGCGGCTGAACCTGCCGCCGATCCCGATGCAGTCCAACGGCGGGGCGTCGTCGTCGACCGGCTCGAACAGCTCAAGCAACCAAGGCAACCAAGGCAACCAGCACCTGCCGCAGCAGCCGGCCCCGCAGCG
>PPEA01000710.1 GCA_002967005.1 Mycobacterium talmoniae | reverse complement strand
AGCGCGGCGGTCCGCACGGCCGGCGCCGCGGACGCCCAGCTGCTGGGCACCGACAGCTGGCCGATCAGGCCAGCGCGGCCGATCGCGCCCGTTACCGGACCGCCACCCAAACCCGAGGCCAATGTGGGCGTCTGCAACGACATGTAGCCGCCGGAGAGTGGACCCAGGGCCCCGGTAATCGGTTTGGGGCCGGCGAGCAAGGCGTTGACCCCCGGCACGTTTTGCGCAATGCCGAGGATCTGGGTGGCCGTCAGCCACCAGCCGCCGGGGATGCCCAGCACCCCGACTGGGGAGTACGCCCCGGTGAGGTTCGACGCGATGGTGGAAATGCTGGACATGATCGACTGCAGTCCCGACGTTCCCGACGACGTCGAGGTCGAGGTCGAGGTGACCGTCGTCGCCAGGCTTTGCAACGTGTTGGGCACCAGCGAGGCCAGTTCGGACAGCGCCGACTGCACGGTCGAACCGCCGGAGCTGGCAGCGCTTTGCGCCACCGCGGCGTTTTGGGTGGCCAGCCCGGCTGGTTCGTGGTGGGCGGCGGTGAGCTGAACGCCTCCAATTGGGTGGCGGTCGAGGAGGCGCCGGCGTAGCCGTACATCGCGGCGGCGTCCTGGGCCCACATCTCGGCATAGTGGAACTCGGTGGCCGCGATGGCCGGTGTGTTGATGCCGAGAAAGTTGGTTGCGACCAGCGTCGCCAACAGCGAGCGGTTCGCCGCGATCACCGGCGGCGGAACGGTCGCCGCGAACGCGGTCTCATAGGCCGCCACCGCCGCCTTGGCCTGGGTGGCGGCCTGTTCGGCCTGGGCCGCGGTGGCGCTCATCCATGCCACGTAGGGCGCGGCGGCGGAGGCCATCGCCGCCGAGGATGGGCCCGACCACGCCCCGCCGGTGAGGCTGGAAACTTCTGAATCGTAGGAGGATGCGGCCGAACCCAATTCGGTGGCCAGTTCATCCCAGGCGGCCGCGGCGGCCAACATTGAGCCCGGACCCGGACCAGAATACATTCTGCCCGAGTTGATTTCCGGCGGTAACATCCCGAAATCCATGTCGTATACCCCTAGCTACTAGGCGGACCGTGTTCAGGCTTCAGCCCGGTCCGCCAGGCACGAACTTCCGTCGCGCCTTCGGAAATGGTGCAGTATCGGTTCTTTCGTTCTTTTCCATCCGAATAGGTGTCGCGTCCTGATACAGAGATTGTGCTGCAAGAGGATTCGTATCTGGTTGCGATCGCGTAATCGCGACGTAAACCAGTAATCACTGCGACGTATCCAGTTCGGGTGAGACCTACCTCGGGTTATGGGCTGTGGGCACAGCAAATCCCGCGGCTGCCGAGTCGGCACGGGTTAAGTTGGGCGGGCCCAAAAGAAATCAATCATCGAATCAATTCCGGAATTCGACCATTGACCGAGGCTTGATCGGCCGGAGTGGATCCGAGTTCTTACGATCCCCTGTTGCGCCACGGCCGGTGCCGGCGACGGTGCAGATATCCGGCGCGACCGTGGCAGCGATACCAAGCGTGGTGTGCATGACTCATTGGGTATTCCAAACGATTTCGATCCATGTGCGTGGTATCCGGTTATAGCCAGTGCGCGACGATGCGGGCGACCTCGGTATACAGCGGGATCCCGATCGTGACGTTGTAGGAGAAGGTCAGCGCGAGTGATGTGGCCAGCGGCAGGGACGGGCTCGCCTCCGGAATCGCCAGCCGCTGCACCGCGGGTACCGCGATGTACGACGCCGCGCCGCAGAGCACGGCAAACAGGATGTAGGTGCCCGGCTTGAACGCGGTGTGGGTGAGGTCGGCATAGACGTGGGCGGTGACGATCCCCAGCGTCGCGAAGATGTTGGGCGCCAACAGGCCAAAGACGATGAAGCCGCGGCCGGCGAACTTCAGGTCCTTGAGCTTGCGGGAGGCCGTCATGCCCATTTCGAGTAGGAACAGGCACAGCGCACCCTGAAACGCCGAGATGAAGAAGGTGTTGTCGTCGTGAACGACCTTTTCGCCCTGCAGCCCGCTGACGAAGCCAATGATGATGCCGCCGAACAGCAGACATAGTCCCGGGTTGAGCAAGACTTCCCGCAGCAGCTCGGGGGAGACGATGCGCGGCGTGCGGGCGCCCGGTTCAGGCGGCGTCCGTTCGTCGAGCGACACTTCCAGTCCCGGCTCGGTCCCCAGCTCTTGCTCGATCAGGGTGTGTCCGGGGGCCGGCTGGGTGGCCGACCCGGGGCCGACCGTCACCGTCACTGGGTAGCCGGCCTCGTCCGGCATGAACCCGGCCGCGTCCATCCCTTTGTGCCGAAGCCGGGCCGCCAGATACAACGCGACTAAGCATCCCGGGATCTCCATCACCGCCAGCATCACCGGCATGTAGGCGTCGAACGCGATGCCGGCGCTGGCGAGGACGCCGACACAGGTGGCGAAGGTTCCCGCCGAGTCCGACCCGTAGTAGCCGGCGATGGTGGCCTGATCGACGCGCCGCAGCGAGGTCATCCAGCTCAACAGCAGGTAGGCGACAAACCCGATGACCAGGTTCAAGACAAAGCCGACCACCATAAACCCGACAACGCTGGCGATGCTGGACGGCTTGATGGTGGCCAGTTCTTCACCGCCGTGCCAACCGATGGCCAACAGCAGATACATGGTCAGGCCCTGGTAGATGACGCTGGGGAAGTCAAGCTTCACCTTGAGGACCGGAATCAAGAACCCGAGGTAGAAGAACAGCAGCAACGGTTTGAACAGGTTGTGCCGGAAGTTCTCCCAGAATTCTAGGAGCATCAATCCCTCTTATCTCTTGACGGCTTTGACCGTGTCCTGCTGGTAAGTTAATAGCCAGAAACGTCTACTAACGTGGAAAGAGCATACGTGGCAAGGCCTGTGATGACCCTCCGCGGAAGTTGGGGATCTCCTGGACGTTCTGACCTGGCGCGATCTCGGCTCAGTGGCCGCCTACGCGTGGATATGGACACGGGTCGCCTACCTGCTTGTCGCAGGTGAAGTCCACTGTCATGGCGAGGATTTCGGGTGGTACGTCAGCGACCGCTGCACACTTGAAAGCCTGCCCGGTTGCCCCTGTGTTAATGCCCGGAAAAGTTTTCCTCACTGCGCGCTTGGGTCCAACGCAAAAAACCGCAGGGGCGCGGCCTGGTTGCCGCGCCCCTGCGGAGGACGAGAGCTGAGTTACACGCGCACCAGCGCGGCCTGCGGCGCGGTGGCCCAGACCGGTCGGCGCACGTAGCGCATCCAGGTCAGCGTGGCGGCACCGAGGTAGAACGCGACGAAGATCCAAAACGCTGTGGTCGCCGAACCGCTGGTCAGGTAGGACTGCCGCAACGCCAGGTTGATGCCCACCCCGCCCAGCGCGCCGATGGCGCCGGCAAATCCGATCAGCGCCCCGGCCATGGCCCGCGACCACTGTTGACGTTCGGGCTCGGTGAGGTCCAGCGAGCGGCTGCGGGCCTCGAAGATGGACGGGATCATCTTGTATACCGAACCGTTGCCGATCCCGGACAGGGCGAACAGCGCGACGAAGCCGACCACGTAGGCGACCATGGTGGCGGTGTTGGCCACGCCATGGCCTTGGTTGGTGCTGGCGGCGACCAGCAGCCCGGCGGCCAGAATCATCGCGGCGAACACGGCCAGCGTGACCCGGCCGCCGCCGATACGGTCGGCCAACTTCCCGCCGTACACGCGGGTGATGGACCCCAACAGCGGACCGATGAACGCGATCTGCGCGGCATGTAACGAGGCCTGCGCCGCGGTTTGGCCGCCGGCGGTGAAGTTGATCTGCAGCACCTGGCCGAACGCGAACGAGAAGCCGATGAACGAGCCGAAGGTGCCGATATACAGCAGCGCGATGATCCAGGTGTCGCGCACCGACAGGATCGAGCGCATGGCCGACAGGTCGATTCGGTGGTGCTCCAGGTTGTCCATGTACAGCGCCGCGCCGATGCCCGCGAATGCCAGCAACACCAGGTAGACCGCGCACACCCAATAGGGAGCCCGGTTGCCGGCGGTGGCGATGACCAGCAGGCCGACCAGTTGGATTACCGGCACCCCGATGTTGCCGCCGCCGGCGTTGAGTCCCAGCGCCCAGCCTTTGAGCCGCTGCGGGTAGAAGGCGTTGATGTTGGTCATCGACGAGGCGAAGTTGCCGCCGCCGAAGCCCGATAACGCCGCGCAGACCAGGTACGGCCACAGCGGCAGCCCGGGATGCGCCATCAGCAATAGCGTGCCGATCGTCGGGATCAGCAGCGCGAACGCGGAGAACATTGTCCAGTTGCGGCCGCCGAACGTCGCGGTGGCCAGCGTGTAGGGGATGCGCAGGCACGCACCCACCAGGGTTGCGGTGGCGCCCAACAGGAACTTGTCACTAGCGGAGAACCCGTACACGGCCTGCGGCATGAACAGCACCATCACCGACCAGATGGACCAGATCGAGAAGCCGACATGCTCGGCGACCACCGACCAGATCAGATTGCGGCGGGCGACGGTTTTATTGCCGGATTCCCAGGCGACGATGTCTTCGGGATCCCAGTCGGTGATGAGGTGTGAACGTGGCATGGCGCCACGCTAAGAAAGCATTGTTGCCGAAACGCTGCTGGCAGTGTCGCTACCGTGAATATCCGCTCACCGGTTGACCTGGCGATTCGTGAGCATCAGTCGCCGCCTTGGGCGCGGTCGAGGGCCCGGGCGGCCAGGCGCCGGGCGTCCCGGATCGGCTGCACGGACCGCTCCAGTTTGGAGGCCGTCAGCGCACCGTCGTAGAGCAGCAGCACCTCGCGCGCGATCGCGGCCGGATCCGCATGCGCCTCAGTTCGCGCACCAGTTCGGTGAGGGTG
>PPEA01000071.1 GCA_002967005.1 Mycobacterium talmoniae | reverse complement strand
CGGCGGGGGTCCGCCTGCGACAGCGGCCAGCTGAACCTGTCGACGAAGTCCAGCGCCGGCACCGCGGTGCGCTGCCTGGCCGACGAGGGCCGTGGCTACGTCTGGCAGGTCGACAACGGCACCACCCAAACCCCGGAACAGGCCGCGCGGATCGCCCAGAACGCCTGTCAGCGGCTGGGCGCCACCGCCGAGTGCCGCTCGGTGCTGGACAAGATTCCGCACCACTAACGGCTGCGTCGGGTGCTCACTTGCTGCTGCGCCACACCCGGTCGAACGGGAGCCGCCAGGCGTGCGGGGTGATCAGCTGATGGATGGCGTTGGGGCCCACGAGCCGACGTCGTAGCCGCGCACCGGCGGTGGATCGGCCAGCAGTGGCGCGGAGACCTCCCAGAGCCGCTCGATGCCCTCCGAGGTGGTGTAGAGCGTGTGATCGCCGCGCATCGCGTCCAGGATCAACCGCTCGTAGGCCTCCAGCACGTCGCCCACGGTGTCGGTGTCGGCCAGCCCGAACTGCAGGCTGTGCTTGTCGAGCTTCATCCCCGGCCCGGGCCGCTTGCCGTAGAACGACAGCGACACCTTGGACTGGTCGGCGAGATCGAAGGTGAGGTGGTCCGGACCGTGCGCGCCCACCCCGGAGCCGGGCGGGAACATGCTCTTGGGCGGTTCCCGAAACGCGATCGAGATGATCCGCTGCCCCTCGGCCAGGCATTTGCCGGTGCGCAGATAGAACGGCACCCCGGCCCAGCGCCAATTGTCGATCTCGCATTTGAGCGCGACAAACGTCTCGGTGTCCGAATCCGGTGCGACGCCGGGCTCGTCGCGGTACCCGCGGTATTGGCCGCGCACCACATTGCGCGGATCCAGCGGCACCATGGACCGAAACACCTTGTTCTTCTCGACGCCGATCGCGTCGGAGGCCAGTGCGGTGGGCGCCTCCATCGCGACAAAGGCCAGCACCTGAAACAGGTGGGTCACCACCATGTCCTTGAAGGCGCCGGTCGGTTCGTAGAACGCCGCCCGGCCCTCCAGGGACAGTTTCTCGGGGATGTCGATCTGAATGTGGTCGATAAACGTCCGGTTCCAGATCGGCTCGAACAGCCCGTTGGCGAACCGGAACGCCAGAATGTTCTGGGCCGGCTCCTTGCCCAGGAAGTGGTCGATCCGAAAGATCTGCGATTCATCGAAGGTTTCGTGGATCGACGCGTTGAGCGCGACCGCGCTGTCCAGGTCGGTGCCGAAGGGCTTCTCCATCACCACCCCGGCGTTTTTGACCAGGCCCGCCTGTTCGAGGGTGCGGATCGCCGGGATCGCCGCCTTCGGCGGAACGCTCAGGTAATGCAGCAGTTTGACGTCACCGCCGAGCCCGGCCGCTTCTTCGGCCACCGTCGTCGACAGCGCGCCCGGACCGGCCGCCTGCGGCACATAGCGCAGGCCCTGCACCCACTGCTTGCGGTCTTCGGCCGGCACCGTGGTGTGGGAGAACTGCTCGCACGCCTCGGCGGCGATGCGCCGGAATCCGTCGTCGTCCAAGTCGTCCAATGAGGTGCCGACGATGCGCAGTTCCGGCGCCAGCTTGGACATGGACAGGTGAAACAAGCCCGGCAGCAGCTTGCGGCGGGCCAAATCACCTGTGGCACCGAATAACACGACAACGTGCGGCGCGGCGCCGCGCTTCTCGGTCGCAACCATCGTGGTCCCCCTCAGTACGCCGGCTGGAACTCGCCGGCCGCGACATCCTCCTCGGCCCGGATCACGTGCACCACGGCGTTGATCAACGCCAGATGGGTGAACGCCTGCGGGAAGTTGCCCAGATGACGCCCGGTGCGGGTGTCGATTTCCTCGGCGAACAGGCTGAGCGGACTGGCGAAGGCCAGCAGCCGCTCACACAGCTGCTTGGCCCGGTGCAGTTCGCCGATCTCCACGAGCGCCGACACCAGCCAGAACGAACAGATGGTGAAGGTGCCCTCCTCGCCGACCAGCCCGTCGTCGGTCTCCTCCACCTTGTAGCGCAGCACCAGCCCGTCGACGGTGAGTTCGTCGGCGATCGCCAGCACGGTCGCTTTCACCCGCGGGTCCTCGGGCGGCAAAAACCGCAGCAGCGGGATCATCAGCACCGACGCGTCCAGGGCGTCGCTGCCGTACCGCTGGGTGAAAACACCGCGGGCATCGACGCCGTGGGCCAAAATGTCGGCCTTGATGTCGCTGGCGATCGCGGCCCACTCGCGGGCGTACTCCTTCTCGCCGTGCAGCATCGCCAGCTTCATGCCGCGATCCAGCGCCACCCAGCAGAACACCTTCGACGAGACGAAGTGCTGCGGCTCGCCCCGCACCTCCCAGATCCCGCGGTCGGGCAGCCGCCAATGCTCGATGGCTTGTTCCACTTGCTTTTTCAGCACCGGCCACAGCTGTTCGGGGACGTGTTCGTCGCGGGAGCGCACGTGCAGGTAGACCGAGTCCAGCATGGCCCCCCAGACGTCGTGCTGCCGCTGGTCGTAGGCGCCGTTGCCGATCCGTACCGGGCTGGCGCCGTCGTAGCCGGACAGGTGGTTCAGTTCGGCCTCGGTCAGGGTTTTCTCCCCGCCCACCCCGTACATCACCTGCAGCGTCTGGGCTTGGCCGTCCTCGTCGACGGCCGCGTCGGACAGGAAATGGAAGAAGTTGTTGGCTTCGCGGTCCAGTCCCAGGGTGTGCAGCCCCCACAGGGCGAACGTCGAGTCCCGTACCCAGGCGTACCGGTAGTCCCAGTTGCGCACTCCCCCAGGTGTTTCCGGCAACGATGTGGTGGATGCCGCCATCAGCGCGCCGGTTGGGGCGTAGGTGAGCCCTTTCAACGCCAACGCGCTCTGCTGCAGGTACCCGCGCCACGGATGATCCGGGAATTTGCCGATGGTGATCCATTGCCGCCAGCATTCGGAGGTCTGCCACATCTTCTGGGCGGCTTCCTCTTGGGTGTGCGGCGCCGGCAGCGGCGACCAGGACAGCGCCACGAACGCCTCGTCGCCTTCGGTCATCCGGGTGCGGGCGGTGGCTTCGGGTCCTTCGATGCCCAACCGCAGGTTGGTGGTCAACTTCAGCGTGGGGTGGTCGGCCCCGGCGGCGCCTTTGCAGGTGGCGGTGGCCTCCTCGTACACCTCGCCGGTGTACGCCCAGCGCGCCTCCTGTCGGTGGTAGTCGAACGCCGGCGCACAGCTGACTTCCAGCTCCACCGTGCCGCTGACGCATTTGATCGTGCGCAGCAGAATGTGTTCGGCGTCCCAGTCGGTCGGGGCGCGCCGGTGGGTCTTGGAGCGCTTGTCGGTGTTGTGCCATTCGCCCATCACCAGGCAGTCGTGCACGGTCAACCAGCCGGTCTCGGTCTGCCAGGTGGTTTCCACGATGAGCCCGCCGGGCCGGTACACCCGCTGGGAGGGCACGTTTTGCCCGTAGGGGCCGACCCGGAAGTGGCCGGCGCCGCGGTCCAAGATGGCGCCGAACACACTGGGTGAATCCGGGCGCGGCAGGCACATCCACTCGACCGCACCGTTGGGGGCGATCAAACAGGTGTTCTCACAATCGGACAAGAACGCGTACTCGTCGATCGGCGGGAATGGGCTGCGGGTCGACAACGCCATTTCCAGCGCCCCGGTTTCGCTGAGGACCGGCTGCCCGTTCCCGACGGCCCCGCTATCGCCGGTGATCGTGCCCGGTTGCTCGATGACCCCTGATCGTTTCTTGGTGCTCCCCATGGGGTCATCATGGCCCGCCGCTTACCGCGTGTCTGCAAAATGCGGTTCTGACCTGCGCGTCATTAAAAACGTTACATCCGGCTCCTGTGGAGTACCTGGCAATGTCCCGACCACCGGCGTAAAGTGAAACATGCACCGCCCGTTTGGATTTCAGCACGCATTATCAGTAAGCTTGGGGGCCTGCCTCAGCCTTTCCAAGGGTCCGGGAATTACCGTCGTTCATGTCAGCGGGAACACCGCAGATTACGGAAAAGGAGCTGATGTTATGAACGCCAAGCGTGTGCTGTGCGCCTCTTCGCTCGCCGCCGGAATTGGACTGACGGGACTCTTCGGTACGGGAATCGCACTGGCGAATGCCGCTCCCCTGCCCGGCAATGCGCCGATCGCCGCCAGCAAGGGCGCACCCGCGCCGCAACCCGGCCCCAGCATCAAGCTCGACCACCACGACCGCAAGAAGGCCGTCAAGCAGGAGAAGAAAGAACTCAAGCACCACCCCGCGGACGTCGTCGCCACCTCGGGTCACCGCTGAGGCGTTCCCGCTCGGCGCCCAACGGCGGACCACCATTTCCGGTGGTCCGCCGTTGGGCGCTACCGAACACCAGCTGGGCCACCAAGCCGTGCGACAGCGCGGCCGCCGCCGAAGCCGGACGTTTGAAATGTCGTCATTCTTGTTTTGCTGACGGCAACGCCAATTCCTTGCCGATCAGGAATTTATTTTGGGCTCCGGATTGACCCCGCACCCAATCACCCACTAATGCCACCACATAATTACCCGTGCCGCGGCGGGCGCGGCACGGCCACCGCCGGCAGCTGCGGCCCGCCTTGATGCGTCCGCCCGGCGAGCCGGAATCCCATTGCGCCCCAGCGCCCGGCGGGCGCGGCCACACCGCCAACAGGTTTGACAGCACCGTCAAATAAATCTCTCCAAATATGACGCGACTTCCCCCGGTTACCTAGCCAATTCATAGCTAAAACAATTTGCCAAGTGTGGGTGGCCCGGATACGATCCGAACTCGGGTGGATGGTCCACCTGGGGATTCAACGCGGCGACCGGTTCGTACAAATGTGTTTCCGCTGAGTTGCACCCGTTTAGCAGCGAAAGAAGAATCGGATGAAGATGCCTCGTACCCTTTCCCGGTGGGCGCTGGCTTCGGCCACCGCCCTCGCTCTCGGCGTGTTCGGCATCGGGGCCGGCGTCGCCAGCGCTGATCCCGACGGTGGCGTCGGCGCCGGCGTTGATCGCGGCCGGGGTCACCGATGTGCGGGTCACCTGCTCGCTGCCCCGCGACGTCGGGCAGGCGCGCGATCTGCTGACCGAACTCGTTGCCGCGTTCCGGGCGGTGACTCGCTGACACCCCGCCCCGGTCAAGTCAAGGCGCGGGGTCGGCGGTGGGTAGACCGTATTCGAGCAGATCGAACACTGCGTTGAGGGCGGCGAGCCGGTCTGGTTCGTTGACGACGAATTGCGGGATTTCCAGGACGTAGCGTGCCGCCGCGCGGGCGGTCATATCGTCGGGCGGGCGGCCGAGCTCGGCGGCGATGGCTTCGGCGAGGGGCGCTTCACACCGGATCCAGAGTTTGCGTGAATAGTCCCGCAACGCGGGGGTGTTCACGATGAGCTCGGTGCGCTCGCGCATCTCCGGCGTCGGGTCGACGATGAACGGTCCACGGCCGGACATGAATTCGCGCAAGGCCGCCATCACCGACGTCCCCTCGGCGCGGTGGTGGACCGCGGCCAGCAGGCTTTCCCGGCGTTCGATGCCGTCGTCGAACATCACCGCTTCCTTGCCGTCGGGAACGTGGTTGAACAGTGTGGGCACCGAGACGTCGACCGCGTCGGCGATCTCCTTGACGCTGACCTGGTCGTAGCCCTTGGCCAGGAAGAGCCGCGCCGCGGCCTCGGCCAGTGCTCGCCGCGTCTGCGCGTTCTTCCGCTCCCGCCGGCCCAGTGGCTTTGCCGTCATCCCCGGATCATAACCACCTGATTTATCGCTTCAATACCTTTAGTCAGTTGTTTTTTTGAGTCGATCATGTTTTGCTGGGGCGATGGACACCTCGCGAGACCACGACAACACCCCGGTCCTGATCGTGGGCGGCAGCCTGGTCGGCTTGTCGGCCGCGGTGTTCTTGGCCTGGCACCGGGTGCCGACGGTGTTGGTGGAACGCCACACCGGCAGTTCGGTGCATCCCCGAGCCATCGGCTATACCACCCGCACCCTGGAGTTGTTCCGCAGCGTGGGCATCGAGGTGCCCCGCAGCGTGGAACGGGGCGGGCCACCGCGGCGGGCCCGCGTCGAAAGCCTCGCCGGAGCCTGGCATGAGGAATACCCGTGGACACCACACGCCCAGGGCGGCTCCCCTGACGACTTCTCCCCGGTGCACGGCACCGCGATCGCTCAGGACCGCCTCGAATCCCTGCTGCGTGCCCGAGCGATCGAGCTCGGCGCCGACCTCCGCCTGGGCACCAAACTGATCGCCTTCGACCAGGACGACGACGGGGTCACGGCTGTCCTGAACCGCGGCGACGACGGGTCGCAATACCGGATGCGCGCCGACTATCTGGTTGCCGCCGACGGCGGATCCAGCACCATCAGAAACACCCTCGGCATCGGCCGCGGTGGACGTGGATTGCTCTCCGTGCAGCGCAGCATCCTGTTCCGTGCGCCCCTGCAAGACTATTTGCGCCACGGCGTGGTGCAGTTCGAGATCGACCACGCCGACCTCAAAGCGTTTCTGACCCCCTACTCCGACGGTCGTTGGGTGCTGATGCTCGGTGACGACACCGAACGCACCGAGGACGAGCAGCGCGCCGTGGTACGACAGGCCGTCGGCCGCAGCAACGTTCCGATCGACCTCATCACCACCGGACGCTGGGAACTCGCCGCGGCGATCGCCGACCAGTTCAGCTACGGCCGCGCCTTCCTGGCCGGCGACGCCGCCCATCAACTGCCGCCCAACCGCGGCGGCTACGGAGCCAACACCGGCATCGAAGACGCCCACAACCTGAGCTGGAAGCTGGCCGCGGTCCTTGGCGGCACCAGCCGCCCCGAACTGCTCGACACCTACGACAGTGAACGCCGACCGATCGCCTGGCTGCGTCACGACCAGCTCTTCGCCCGCGCCGACTACAAAGCGTTCCTGGACGCCCCCGAATCCGCGGTGCCGATCATCGACGACACCGCCATGGAACTCGGCCAGCTCTACCGATCGGCGGCGCTGCCCGAGACCGGCGCTGACCTACCCCCGCGCGCGGCCCGACCAGTGGACCGGCCAACCGGCACCCGCGCCCCGCACCTGTGGCTCGACACGACGGCGCACCGTTCGCTCCTCGACGAATTCGGCCGCGGTTGGGTGCTGGTCTCCGACGACCACGCCTGGGAACTCGCCGCCGCACGCGCCACCGCCGAGCTGGGTGTATCCGCCGCGTTCACCCACATCGACGCCGCCACCGCCCCGGATGCCGCGGCGCAATTCAGGATCGCCTACGGGCTGGGCCCGGCGGCGCGCCGCTGATCCGGCCCGACGGCTACGTCGCCTGGCGCGCCCGCACGCCACCTACCAGCCGAACCGCAGCCCTGACCGCCGCCCTCCAGACCGCGGCCATGGGGTTCTCACCGTTGTCGCGCCGTCTGCGTCGTCTGGAAGACATCCAGGCGATCACCGACCTCACCGCACGCTACGCCGACGCGACCAACCAATGGAACGGCAAGAAACTCACTCTTGATGCGATCCCGCACCTCTTCGTCGCCGACGCCAGCGTCGAAATTCCTGGAAGCCCAGCTACCCACGGTGCAGCGGCCATCGCCACCGAACTCCCGGCCGCAACGGCAGCCGTCAGCTTCGCCATGCACACGTTCCTCAACCCAGCCATCACGATCGATGGCGACGCCGCCACCGGCACCTGGCTGATGTGGGTCGCCTCAATCATCGACAACGACCGCGGCGCGGCCTACCTCAGCGCCGACCTCACCTACACCCGCACCCCGGCAGGTTGGCGCATCCAAACCGTAAGCATCCGCGACGGAATGCGACTGTCCGCCCGCTGACCAGCTACGGCACGCACTGCTGCGACAGATCGATCAGATGCTGCCGCACGTCGGGGTGCCGGTTCAGGTAGTCGATGACGTTGCCGTTACCGCCCTCGGCCTCCGACTTGGCCTGCAGCTCCCGGTGCAGGTCGGGATGCCGCTGCAGGTAGTCGTCGATGGTATTGCCGACGGTCTGATCGCACGGGGGATCCGCGCTGGCCGGGCCCGCCAGCGGAAGCGCGATCACCGTCGCGGCGGTCGCAGTCAGGAACCCGCCGGCGAGCAGGCCGTACAGCCCGCGGCGACGAGGGCCGGCTGTGTTGGATGTGCTCATGCGGGCCAGGTTACTCGCGCGACCTTTGCGTCGCCTGTGCCGTTCCCCACGGCCCGGCAGGTCACCCCGCGGCCGCGGCACCCTGTTCGCGTTTGATCTCCAGCGCGATGTCGATGAGCTGATCCTCCTGGCCGCCGATGAGCTTGCGCTGCCCGGCGCGGTGCAGCAGCTCGTGGGCGGGCACCCCGTAGCGCTCACCCTGGCGCACGGCGTGCTTGAGGAAGCTGGAGTACACCCCGGAGTAGCCCATCACCAGCGCGTTGCGGTCCAGCACGCATTCGGCCGGCATCGCCGGACGCACCACGTCCTCGGCGGCGTCGGCGATGTCGAAGAAGTCGATGCCGGTCTTGACCCCAATCTTGTCGAACACCCCGATCAGCGCCTCGACCGGCGCGTTACCGGCGCCGGCACCGAACCGGCGCACCGAGCCGTCGATCTGCTTGGCCCCGGCGCGCACCGCCTCCACGCTGTTGGCCACCCCCAGCCCCAGGTTTTCGTGGCCGTGGAAGCCGACCTGGGCGTCGTCGCCGAGTTCGGCGACCAACGCCGCCACCCGGTCGCGCACCCCTTCGAGCACCAGCGCCCCGGCCGAGTCGACCACGTACACGCACTGACAGCCCGCGTCGGCCATGATCCGAGCCTGCGCGGCCAGCTTCTCCGGCGGGATGGTGTGGGCCATCATCAAGAATCCGACGGTTTCCAGGCCCAGCTCGCGGGCCAGCCCGAAGTGCTGGCGGGACACGTCGGCCTCGGTGCAGTGGGTGGCGATCCGGCAGATCGACCCGCCGTTGCCCTGGGCCTCCTTGATGTCCTCCTTGGTGCCCACCCCGGGCAGCATCAAGAACGCGATCTTGGCGTCGTTGGCCGTCTCGGCGGCCAGCTTGATCAGCTCCTGCTCCGGGGTTTTGGAGAACCCGTAGTTGAAGCTGGACCCGCCCAGCCCGTCGCCGTGGGTCACCTCGATCACCGGCACCCCGGCGGCGTCGATCGCCGCGACGATGGCACCGACCTCCTCCTTGGTGAACTGGTGGCGTTTGTGGTGGCTGCCGTCGCGCAGGCTGGTGTCGGTGATGCGGACGTCCCACACCGGGTTGAAGAAGACATCGGTGCTCATCGGGTGCCTCCTGCGGTGGCCGACAGTGATTCCTTGGCGATTTCCTCGCCGACCTTGGTGGCGGCGGCGGTCATGATGTCCAGGTTCCCCGCGTACGGCGGCAGGTAATCCCCGGCGCCCTCCACCTCGACGAACGTGGTGACCAGGGCCTGGCCGCCGGAGTTGATCGACGGGTCGTCGAACTGCGGCTCGTTGAGCAACCGGTAACCCGGCACGTAGCTCTGCACCTCTTTGACGACGTCGTGGATCGACTGGGCGATCGCGTCGCGGTCGGCGTCCTCGGGGATCGCGCAGAAGATGGTGTCGCGCATGATCATCGGCGGGTCGGCCGGGTTGAGGATGATGATCGCCTTGCCCCGCTGGGCGCCGCCGATGGTCTGCACGCCGGCCGACGTGGTCTTGGTGAACTCGTCGATGTTGGCGCGGGTGCCCGGCCCGGC
Source organism: Mycobacterium talmoniae (assembly GCA_002967005.1). GTDB lineage: Bacteria > Actinomycetota > Actinomycetes > Mycobacteriales > Mycobacteriaceae > Mycobacterium > Mycobacterium talmoniae. The sequence continues at coordinate 14,249 of PPEA01000071.1, read as the reverse complement.
GCTGACGCTGGCCACGCTGGCCACGATCTCGGCGTAGGGCACCGGCACCACCCGGGACACCGCGTACACGATCGGGATGGTGGCCTGCCCACCGCAGGTGATCATGTTGACGTTGGGGGCGTCCAGGTGCTCGCGCAGGTTGGCCGGCGGGATCACCGCCGGGCCGACGGCGGCCGGGGTCAAGTCGATGGCCCGGATGCCGGCCTCGGCGTAGCGCGGGGCGGCGTCGCGGTGCACGTAGGCGCTGGTGGCCTCGAACAGCAGGTCGGGTTTCTCGTCCTGCGCCAACAGCCAGTCCACCCCCTCGTGGGTGGTCTCCAGCCCCAGCTTGCGGGCCCGGGCCAGCCCCTCGGACTCCGGATCGATTCCGACCATCCACCGCGGCTCCAACCAGTCCGACCGCAGCAGCTTGTACAGCAGATCGGTGCTGATATTGCCGGACCCGACGATCGCGACCGACGCTTTAGCAGGCATTAACGCTCCTCTACTCGAAAACCAGCCGGACCGAACCCAATCCGGTGAAGTCGGCGACAAAATCATCCCCGGGCCGGGCGTCGATCGCTCGGGTGCACGAGCCGGGCAACACGATGTCGCCGGCCTTCAGCCGCACCCCGAAGCTCTCCACCTTGCGGGCCAGCCACGCGACCGCGGTGACCGGGTTGCCCAGCACCGCGTCGCTGCGGCCCTTGGCCACCACTTCCCCGCTCTTGGTCAACACCGCGTCGATGCTGGTGATGTCGATGTCGGCCGGCGCCACCCGGGCCTGCCCCAGCACAAACCCGGCCGACGAGGCGTTGTCGGCGATGGTGTCGCACAGCTTGATCTGCCAGTCGGTGATCCGGGTGTCGATCAGCTCGATCGACGGCACGAACGCCGCGGTGGCGGCCAGCACGTCGTCCTCGGTGCAGCCGGCCCCCGGCAGGTCGTGCGCCAGGATGAAGCCGACCTCGACCTCGACGCGCGGGGCCAGGTATTTCGCTGCCTTGACCGGGGTGTGCTCGAAGACTTCCATCTCGTCGAGCAGGTGCCCGTAGTCCGGCTCGTCGACGCCCATCATCTGCTGCATGGCCAGCGACGACAGCCCGACCTTGTGGCCGACCACCCGGGCCCCTTCGGCGACCCGCTGGCGGATATTGATCAACTGGATCTCGTAGGCGTCGACCACGTCGATGTCCGGATATGCCGTCGTCAACGGGGAGATCGGGACTTGGCTGCGCTCGGCCTGGGCCAGGTCGGCGGCCAGCTCGTCACGGATCTGGACGGTGAGCATTTCGCAAAGTCCCCTCATCGTTGTGACCGGGCAACTAGCGCCCGGACGGGGCAATTCTATAACGTGTTCTACATGACAGGTCAGGAGTACGACGTCGTCGTGGTCGGCAGCGGCGGCGCGGGCATGGTCGCCGCCCTCACCGCCGCTCACCAGGGTCTCTCAACAGTAGTCGTCGAGAAGGCCGCACACTATGGCGGCTCCACCGCCCGCTCGGGCGGTGGCGTGTGGATCCCGAACAACGAGGTGCTGCAGCGTGACGGGGTCCGCGACACCGCCGACGCCGCCCGCACCTATCTGCACGCGATCGTCGGCGACGTGGTTCCGGCCGAGAAGATCGACACCTACTTGCAGCGCGGCCCGGAGATGTTGTCGTTCGTGCTCAAGCATTCGCCGCTGAAGATGTGCTGGGTGCCCGGCTACGCCGACTACTACCCGGAGACCCCGGGCGGCAAGCCGACCGGGCGCTCGATCGAGCCGAAGCCGTTCAACGCCAAGAAGCTTGGCGCCGACCTGCCCGGCCTGGAGCCGGCGTACGGCAAGGTGCCGCTCAATGTCGTGGTGATGCAGCAGGATTACGTCCGGCTCAACCAGCTCAAACGCCATCCACGCGGGGTGCTGCGCAGTGTGAAGGTCGGGGTGCGCACGATGTGGGCGCAGGCCACCGGCAAAAACCTGGTCGGGATGGGCCGGGCCCTGATCGCGCCGCTGCGCATCGGCCTCAAGCAGGCCGGGGTGCCGGTGCGGCTGAACACCGCGCTGACCGACCTGTACGTCGAGGACGGGGTGGTGCGCGGCATCTATGTCCGGGACACGGCCGGCTCGGAATCGGCCGAGCCGGAACTGATTCGGGCGCGACGCGGGGTGATCCTGGCCAGCGGCGGGTTCGAGCACAACGAGCAGATGCGGGTGAAGTACCAGCGCGCCCCGATCACCACCGAGTGGACGGTCGGCGCCAAGGCCAACACCGGCGAGGGCATCCTGGCCGGCGAGAAGCTCGGCGCCGCACTGGACATCATGGAGGACGCCTGGTGGGGGCCGACGGTGCCGCTGCCGGGCGCGCCGTGGTTCGCGCTGTCCGAGCGCAACTCGCCGGGCTCGATCATCGTCAACATGTCCGGCAAGCGCTTCATGAACGAGTCCATGCCCTACGTCGAGGCGTGCCACCACATGTACGGCGGCCAGTACGGGCAGGGCCCGGGCCCCGGCGAAAACATCCCGGCCTGGCTGGTGTTCGACCAGCGCTACCGGGACCGCTACATCTTCGCCGGATTGCAGCCCGGACAACGTTTCCCGAAGAAGTGGCTGGAATCCGAGGTCATCGTCGCCGCCGACACCCTGGAGGAGCTGGCCGCCAAGACCGGGCTGCCCGCCGAGGCGTTCGTGGACACCGTTCAGCGCTTCAACGGCTTCGCCCGCAGCGGCGTCGACGAAGACTTCCACCGCGGTGAAAGCGCGTACGACCGCTACTACGGGGACCCGACCAACAAGCCGAACCCCAACCTCGGCGAGATCAGCCAGGGACCGTTCTACGCCGCCAAGATGGTGCCCGGCGACCTGGGCACCAAGGGCGGTATCCGCACCGATGTACACGGCCGGGCGCTGCGCGACGACGACAGCGTCATCGAAGGCCTGTACGCCGCCGGCAACGTCAGCGCCCCGGTGATGGGCCACACCTATCCCGGTCCGGGCGGCACCATCGGGCCGGCGATGACGTTCGGTTACCTGGCGGCACTCCACCTTGCGGGAAAGGCCTGATATGCCCATCGATCTCGACGTCGCGCTGGGCGCGGAGCTGGAGCCGATCGAATTCTCGTGGACCAGCAGCGATATCCAGCTCTACCACCTCGGGTTGGGCGCCGGCGCGGACCCGATGAGCCCGCGGGAACTGCGCTACCTGGTCGACAACACCCCGCAGGTGTTGCCGACGTTCGGCAACGTCGCGGCCAGCTTCCACATGACCGAGCCGCCCACGGTGCAGTTTCCGGGCATCGACATCGAATTGAGCAGGGTGCTGCACGCCAGCGAGGGCATCTCCGCGCCGGCACCGCTGCCGCCGTCGGGCTCGGCGACCGCGATCACCCGGTTCACCGACATCTGGGACAAGGGCAAGGCCGCGGTGATCTGGTCGGAGACCACCGCCACCGCCCCGGACGGCACCGTGCTGTGGACGCAGAAGCGGTCGATCTTCGCCCGCGGCGAAGGCGGATTCGGCGGCGAGCGGGGTCCGTCGACGTCGGCGGCCGCGCCGGACCGGGCCCCGGATTTCGAGGTGGACATCCCGGTGCTGCCACAGCAGGCGCTGCTGTACCGGCTGTGCGGGGACCGCAACCCGCTGCACAGCGACCCGGAGTTCGCCGCCGCCGCCGGCTTTGACCGCCCGATCCTGCACGGCCTGTGCACCTACGGCATGACCTGCAAGGCGATCGTCGACACGCTGCTGGACGGGGACGCCGGTGCGGTGGGCTCCTACGCGCCCGGTTCGCCGGTGTGGTGTTTCCGGGTGAGACGCTGCGGGCCGCGATCTGGAAGGACGACGGCCGCTTCGTGGCCACCGTGGTGGCGCCGGCCCGGGACAACGCGGCGGTGCTGACCGGGGTGGAGTTGGTGCGCGCCGCCGGGTAACGGCGATATCCTGGGGTTTTCCACGCTGCAACAGCGGGAGGACCGGTGAGACTGCGAGTGGCGCTGGCGAGCGTGGCCGTCGCAATCGGCCTCGCCGGGCCCGCGCACGGCGACCCGGACACCGACGCGGCCTTCCTGGCCTCCCTGCAGGCCGCGGGCATCACCTACACCGACGCCGATCAGGTCATCACCAGCGCCAAAACGGTGTGCCGGTTGATCACCGACGGCCAGCCGGCGCCGGAGGTCCTCGCCATCCTGCGGGCCCGCAACCCCGAGCTCACACACGACCACGCGGCCCGGTTTGTCGGCATCGCGGTGCGGTCGTACTGCCCGGACCAACTGGTGCCCAGCACCTCCAGCTAGACCGCGACGTGGGTGCGCTGGTACTCGGCTAACCGGGCGGCAAGGTCATCGCTGGACTTCAGAAACTTCCCGGCGCGGGCCAACTCTAGACCCGCACTGACTTCAGGCGATTGCAGGTCGCCACGGTCCAAGCCGAGGTACAGCAGGTCGATAAGCGCCACCAGGGCTTCCTCGTGGATCAGGCAGTCCATATCCGCGCGCTGGGATTCGGACAGCGCCGAGGCGTACCGATCGTACAACCGTGCCACCAATTCGGCTCCGTCCACGCTCGTCATGGTAGTCCCGTTGGGTACGCGGTCGCGATGTACCAGCGGCCGCCACCGGTCGTATTGACCACGACGACGCCCTGTACGCCTCGATAGGTGCCGTGCAGCTTGAATCCCCGCGGACTTTCGGTCGCAATCGTCGGGTTGTCCACGATGCCGCGGGTGAAGTCGATAACGTCGGCGTCGCCCCAACCTGGGGCGAACTCCGATTTGCCCCAACCGGTGCCGTGTCGATGACCACCATGCTCGATCACGATGTAGTGCCTGCCCTGGCGCAGCGCCAAGCGGACCTTTTTCGCGATTGCCCGCGACTCCTCGGGCGTCACGATTCCATCGAGCACCAATTGCGCGTCAGCCACAGCGAACTCGTCGATCTGGCTGCGCAGCGCCGGGGGTCGGTAGCCTCCGAACTTCCCGAAATCGTCGTCGGTACTCGGCCCGAGCATCCCCTTGACCCGCGGCGGTGGACGATCCTCATCACCCGTGCGCCGCGACATCAGCGGGTGAACTCTGCCAGCGGGTTATCCGATGACTCCCCCACGGCCGCAGCATGCCACGGACCGGCGATCGCGTCACTTCAGTTTGTGTGTGAGTCGATGCCGTCCACTGCCCCGTGCGCGTGCGCAGAAACGGTGTTCCGCACGGCGTGTCGGCCGGGGACACGCACGCTCGCGGGAGGACTACCCCAGGATCAGGCCGGAGGTGGGCACCCCGGTGCCGGCGGTGACCAGCACGTGCTCGACGCCGTCGACCTGGTTGACCGAGGTGCCGCGCAGCTGCCGCACCCCTTCGGCGATGCCGTTCATGCCGTGGATGTAGGCCTCGCCGAGCTGGCCGCCGTGGGTGTTGATCGGCAGCCGTCCGCCGAGCTCGATGGCCCCGCCGGCGATGAAGTCCTTGGCCTCCCCCTTGCCGCAGAAACCCAGTTCCTCCAACTGGATCAGCGTGTACGGGGTGAAGTGGTCGTAGAGCACCGCGGTCTGGATGTCGGCCGGCGCCAGCCCGGACTGCGCCCACAGCTGGCGGCCCACCAGGCCCATCTCGGGCAGGCCGAGCTCCTCGCGGTAATACGAGTACATGGTGAACTGGTCGGCGCCCGAGCCTTGGGCGGCCGCCTCGATGATCGCTGGCCGGTGCTTGAGGTCGCGGGCCCGCTCCGGCGTGGTGACCACGATCGCCACCCCGCCGTCGGTCTCCTGGCAACAGTCCAGCAGCCGCAGCGGGTCGGCGATCATCCGCGAGTTCTGGTGATCCTCGATGGTGATCGGCTTGCCGTAGAAGTGCGCCTTGGGGTTGGTGGCCGCGTGTTTGCGGTCCGCGACCGACACCGCCCCGAAATCCGCGCTGGTGGCCCCGTATTCGTGCATGTAGCGCTGGGCGATCATCGCCACCGACGCGGCCGGCGTGCTCAACCCGTGCGGGTAGGACCAGCTGTACTCCACGCCGCGGGAATCGGCGTTGACGGTCAGGCCGGTCATCACCTGGCCGAACCGGAACTCCGAACGCTCATTGAAGGCCCGGTAGGCCACCACGACTTCGGCGACCCCGGTGGCCACCGCCAGCGCGGCCTGCTGCACGGTCGCCGCCGCGGCGCCACCGCCGTAGCCGATCTGGGAAAAGAACTTCAGCTCCCCGATCCCGGTGGAGCGCGCGACCGCGGTCTCCAGGTTGGAGTCCATCGTGAACGTGCACAGGCCGTCGACATCAGCCGGGGTCAGCCCCGCATCGTCGAGCGCGTCGAGCACCGCCTCGGCGGCCAGCCGCAGCTCGCTGCGGCCGGACTGCTTGGAGAAATCGGTGGCACCGATCCCGGCGATCGCGGCCTTCCCGGACAGCATCACGCCTCCCCGATCGTCAGTGTGCCCGTGGCGATGACATGGTCGCCCAGGCTGTTGCTCCCCACCACTTTCACCGTGATCAGCCCGTCCTCGATGCCGGTGACCTCGCCGGTGAAGGTCACCGTGTCGTAGGCATACCACGGCACCCCCAGCCGCAGCCCGATCGAACGGATCCGCGCCGTGGGGCCGGCCCAGTCGGTGAGGTAGCGCTGCACCAGACCGGTGTCGGTGAGGATGTTGACGAAGATGTCCTTGGATCCCTTGGCCTGCGCCTTATCCCGGTCGTGGTGCACGTCCTGGTAGTCGCGGGTGGCGATCGCGGTGGACACGATGAACGTCGGGTCGCCGTACAGCTTGAGTTCGGGCAGCTTGGTGCCCACCGCTACCGTCGGCGCGCTCATGCGCCGCTCCTCCTCATCGCTTCGCTCTGCATCGTCGCTGGCGCGGCGCTCATGCGTCTTTCTCCCAGGCGTAGAGGGTCCAGGCCCGCCCGACGTCGCTGGCCGGGAAGTTGAGATATGTTGCGCGGACCGGCATTCCGATCTGCACCGCGGCGGGGTCGATGCCACGCAGCTCACCGAGCATCCGCACCCCTTCGTCGAGTTCGACCAGCGCGATCACGAACGGCACGCTGCGGCCGGGCACCTTGGGGGCGTGGTGCACCACGTAGGAAAACACCGTGCCGGTGCCAGCAGCCACCACATAGTCGATCGGCTCGGATTTGTCGGCCCACACCGCGGGCACCGGCGGATGCACCAGGCTTCCGTCCGGGCGGCGTTGGATGCGCAGCTCGTGGGCGGCCACGCCGTCCCAGAAGAACTGGGTGTCCCGCGACCACGCCGGGCGCATCATCTTGTCCGGGTCGAGGTCCTCCGGTACCGGCGCCGCGGTCGAGGACCGGTCCGCCGGAATGAACTTCATGATGCGCCACATCATTTCGGCGACGTCCTCGTCGCCGACCTGCCAGGCGATGCGCTGGTTGATGAAGTAGCCCTCCCCCAGCGCGGTCTGTTTGGGGCCGACGATGTCGGTGATCTCGGCGGTGACGCTGACCTCTTCGCCGGGCCGCAGGTAGCGGTGGTAGGTCTGCTCGCAGTTGGTCGCGACCACGCCGACATACCCGGCGTCGTCGAACAGCTCGATGATCTTGCCCAGCGGGTCGTCGTCGGGGCGCACCCCGGAAAGCCCCATCATGGTCCACACCTGGATCATCGCCGGCGGGGCGACGATGCCGGGATGGCCGGCGGCGCGGGCGGCCGCCTCGTCGACGTAGATCGGGTTGGTGTCGCCGATGGCGTCGACCCAGTGGTGGATCATCGCCTGGTTCACCGGATCCCGACCCATCCGCGGCTTGCTGGGGCCGGTGGATTTGAGCTTTTCGATGCCGGCGGCCAGGTCGCTCATCGCGGCACCCTCGGCACCCGCAGCCCCGATGCGGCGATCATTTCGCGCATCACCTCGTTGACGCCGCCACCGAAGGTGATCACCAGATTGCGTTTGGTCTGGCTGTCCAACCAGGACATCAGCTCGGCGGTGTCCTCGTCGGCGGGGTTGCCGTACTTGCCGACGATCTCCTCGGCCAACCGGCCGGCCCGCTGAATCCGTTCGGTGCCGAACACTTTGGTGGCGGCGGCGTCGGCGACATCGATGGTCTCGCCGGCGGCGGCCACCTGCCAATTCAACAGCTCGTTGATCCGCCAGGTGGCGTGCAGCTCCCCGAGCGCGCGTTTGACGTCGTCCTGCTCGATCGGCCTCACCCCGTTAGCGCCCGGTTTGGCCGCCCAGGCCCGCACCCGGTCGTAGATGCCGCCGAACCGGCCGGCCGGCCCCAGCATCACCCGCTCGTTGTTGAGCTGGGTGGTGATCAGCCGCCAGCCGCCGTTCTCCTCGCCGACCAGCATGTCGGCCGGGACGCGGACGTCGTTGTAGTAGGTGGCGTTGGTGTGATGCGCGCCGTCGGACAGGATCATCGGCGTCCACGAGTAGCCCGGATCCTTGGTGTCCACGATCAGGATCGAAATCCCCTTGTGCTTGACCGCGTCCGGGTCGGTGCGGCACGCCAGCCAGATGTAGTCGGCGTCGTGGGCGCCGGTGGTGAACACCTTCTGCCCGTTGACGATGTACTCGTCGCCGTGCCGGACCGCGGTGGTGCGCAGCGACGCCAGGTCGGTGCCGGCCTCCGGTTCGGTGTAGCCGATCGCGAAGTGCACCTCCCCGGCCAGGATCGCCGGCAGGAACTTCTTCTTTTGCGCCTCGCTGCCGTACACCTGCAGCGTCGGGCCGACGGTCTGCAGGGTGACCGCCGGCAGCGGGACGTCGGCGCGTTGGGCCTCGTTGACGAAGATCTGCTGTTCGATCGGACCGAAACCCAGCCCGCCGAACTCCTTGGGCCAGCCCACGCCGAGCTTGCCGTCGGCGCCCATCCGCTTGATGACCGCGCGGTAGGCCGCATTGTGCCGGTCGGACTGCATCGCCTTGGCCTCGTCCGAGGAGATCAGATTGGCGAAGTACTCCCGCAGTTCGGCTTGCAGCGCCCGCTGCTCGGGGGTCAGATCGACGTACATTGCGCTCCCACCAGGTCGAGACGATGCGACGGGCCGCCCAGCAGCCGGGTCAGGTCCTTGATCGAGGAGAAGTAGCGGTCCATCGGGTAGTCGATGTCCATGCCCATCCCGCCGTGCAGGTGATGGCAGGTCTGCATCACCGGCGGCGCCTGCGAGGTGATCCAGTAGCCGAGCACGTCGAGGTCGTCGGCGGCGTCACGGCCCTGCGACAGCAACCAGATCACCGAGGTCGCCGCCAGGGTGATGGTCCGCGACGCGATGTAGACCTCGGCGAGTTGCGCGGCGACGGTCTGGAAGGTGGACAGCGGCTTGCCGAACTGCTCGCGGCTGCCGACATAGTCGGCGGTCAGCCGCAGCGCACCCGCGACCAGGCCGGACACGAACGCGCCGACCGCGGCCAGCGCGAGCTGGTTGACCCGGTGCGCGGTGGCGCCGTCGAGCACGCCGTCGACCGGCGCGTCGGTGAACACCACCACGTACTCGTCGGAGCCGTTGGAGGTCGGCGTCTTGGTCAGCTGCACCCCGTCGGCGGTGGGTGAGATCACCGCGACCCCGCCGTCGGCGGTGACCACCAGCCAGTCCGCCTGTTCGGCGTACGGGACCGCGATCTTGGTGCCGGACAGTCGGTTTCCGGTCAACGTGACCCCAGGCCGCTCCGGCAGCGGGGCGCCCGGCTCGTTCAGCGCCGCGGTCAGCACCGCGCCCTTGGCCACCCCGGCCAGGTAGCGGTCCTGCTGCGCGTCGGAGGCCAGCTCCAGCAGCGGCAGCACCCCCAGACCGAGGGTGGCCAGCGCCGGGCTAATGGTGCCGCGCCGACCGATTTCGGTGAGCGCGGTCGCCACCTCGGGCAGGCCGACGCCGTCGCCGCCGAGGCGTTCCGGCACCGGCAGCGCGGTCACCCCACCGGCGACCAGTGCGTCCCAGCTGTTGTCCCGGTCCAGCACCGAGGTGACGACGTCGGCGACAGCCTGCTGCGCTGGGTCTGGATTGAAATCCACCCGTCTGCTCCTTGGTTCGCTGCGGCGCTTAGTGCGCGACCGGGCACTTGCCGCTGTAGTCGACCTGCCAGTGCTTGATGCCGTTGAGCCAGCCCGACCGCAGCCGCTCGGCCTGGGCCAGCGGGGTCAGGTCGGGCATGTGGTCGGCGATCGCGTTGAAGATCAGCTCGATCGTCATCCGGGCCAGGTTGGCGCCGATGCAGTAGTGGGCGCCGGTGCCACCGAACCCGACGTGCGGGTTGGGGTCGCGCAGGATGTTGAAGGTGAACGGGTCGTCGAACACCTCCTCGTCGAAGTTGGCCGACCGGTAGAACATCACCACCCGCTGGCCCTTCTTGACCGTCACCCCGGACAGCTCGTAGTCCTCCAGCGCGGTCCGCTGGAAACAGCTGACCGGGGTGGCCCACCGGACGATCTCGTCGACGGCGGTGGCCGGGCGCTCCTTTTTGAACAGCTCCCACTGATCGGGGTGCTCGGCGAACGCCATCATGCCGTGGGTGATCGAGTTGCGGCTGGTCTCGTTGCCGGCCACCGCCAGCATCACCATGAAGAAGCCGAACTCGTCGTCGGAGAGCTTCTCGCCGTCGATGTCGGCGTTGATCAGCGTGGTGACGATGTCCTCGCCGGGGTTCTCGGCCTTGGCGGCGGCCAGCTGCATGGCGTAGGTGATCAGCTCGAACGACGACGCCTGCGGGTCGATGTCGGCGTATTCGGGGTCCTCGCTGCCGGTCATCTCGTTGGACCAGCGGAACAGCTTGTCCCGGTCTTCCAGCGGCACCCCGAGCAGGCCGGCGATGGCCTGCAGCGGCAGCTCGCACGACACCTGCTCGACGAAGTCGCCGTAGCCGTTGGCCGCGGCCGCCTTGACGATGTTTTGCGCCCGCTCGTTGAGCTCGTCGCGCAGCCGGCCGACCGCGCGGGGGGTGAACCCGCGGGAGATGATCTTGCGCAGCCGGGTGTGGTGCGGCGCATCCATGTTCAACATCACGAACCGTTGAACCTCGATGTTCTCCCGGGCGATGTCGTCGTTGAACCGCGGGATCACGCAGTTTTCGAAGCTGGAGAAGACGTCGCTGCGCAGCGAGATCTCCTTGACGTCCTTGTGCTTGGTGATGGCCCAGTACCCGCCGTCGTGGAAGCCGCCGCCGGTGCCGGGGGCCTGCTCGATCCAGTGGACCGGCGCGCTGCGACGCAGTTCGGCGAACTCCTCGACCGGGATGCCCCGCACATTGACGTCGGGGTTGAGGAAGTCGAACCCTGCGGGAAGATTAGGGGAAGGCATGCGTCTACTCCTGCCGAATACAACGTGTTCTAGTGCCAGTAAAGCATGGCTGAACCGCAGACAAAAGGCAGTGATGCATCGTCGCTTGTCAGAGTAATGAAACGTGTTCTAGCCTGGCCGCATGGGTAATCCTGTGATCGTCGAAGCCACCCGCAGCCCGATCGGCAAGCGTAATGGGTGGTTATCCGGCCTGCACGCCACCGAGGTGCTGGGCGCGGTGCAAAAAGCACTGGTAGATAAGGTCGGCATCAACGCCGGGGACGTCGAGCAGGTCATCGGCGGGTGCGTGACCCAGTACGGCGAGCAGTCCAACAACATCAGCCGGGTGGCCTGGCTGACCGCGGGCCTGCCCGAGCACGTCGGGGCCACCACCGTCGACTGCCAGTGCGGCAGCGGGCAGCAGGCCAACCACCTGGTCGCCGGGCTGATCGCGATCGGCGCGATCGACGTCGGGATCGCCTGCGGCATCGAGGCGATGAGCCGGGTGGGGCTGGGCGCCAACGCCGGCCCGGACCGGGCCGCGATCCGCGCCGCATCCTGGGACATCGACATGCCCAACCAGTTCGAGGCCGCCGAGCGGATCGCCAAGCGGCGCGGCATCACCCGCGCCGACATCGACCAGTTCGGCTTGGAGTCGCAGCTCAAGGCCAAACGGGCCTGGGAGGAAGGCCGGTTCGACCGGGAGATCTCCCCGATCACCGCGCCGGTGCTCGACGAGAACAAGCAGCCCACCGCCGAGCTTGCCCCGGTCAGCCGTGACCAGGGGCTGCGCGACACCACGCTGGAGGGTCTGGCGTCGCTGAACCCGGTGCTCGAGGGCGGCATCCACACCGCCGGGACGTCGTCGCAGATCTCCGACGGCGCCGCCGCGGTGCTGTGGATGGACGCAGACAAAGCCAAGGCCCTGGGGCTGCGGCCGCGGGCCCGGATCGTCAGCCAGGCCAACGTCGGCGCCGAGCCCTACTACCACCTGGACGGGCCGGTGCAGTCGACGGCCAAGGTGCTGGAGAAGGCCGGCATGAAGATCGGCGACATTGACCTGGTGGAGATCAACGAGGCGTTCGCGTCGGTGGTGCTGTCCTGGGCGCGGGTGCACAACCCGGACATGGACCGGGTCAACGTCAACGGCGGGGCGATCGCGCTGGGGCATCCGGTGGGCTGCACCGGCAGCCGGCTGATCACCACCGCGCTGCACGAGTTGGAGCGCACCGACAAGTCCACCGCGCTGATCACCATGTGCGCCGGCGGGGCGCTGTCCACCGGCACCATCATCGAGCGGATCTGAGTTGGTTTTCTCCGACGCCGAACGGATCGCGGCCGCGCAGGCCTACATCGACGCGCTGGTCAGCCATGACGCCTCCGACGTTCCGTTCGCGCCGGACTGCGTCCGCATCGAGATGGGACTCAAGACCGGCTTCTCCGGAAACCACCTGCGCCGCAGCCTGAACCGCGGCCCCCAGTTCCGGCTGATCGCGGCGGCCACGGCGCCGGAGGTCAGCGTCGACGGCGACGCGGTGCGCACCCGGTACGACATCATCACCAAGCCGTCGCTGGCCGGGCGGCGGGTCGGTGCGCACGTCGACGAGACGTTCGTGATCCCGGCCAGTGATGGCAAGATCCACCACATCCGGGCGCAGATCCGGCCGTTCATTACACGTTAGGGATCACCGATGGCCACTCCCCCGCGCGCGCTCAACTCCGCCGGCACCGGCTTGTTCATCAAGTGGATGTCCCGGGCCAACACGTTGGCCTACAAGGTGTCCGGCGGCAGGCTGGGCGGCACCTTCCTGCAGGGGGCGCCGGTCGCGCTGCTGACCACCACCGGCCGCAAATCCGGGCAGCCCCGGGTGAGTCCGCTGTTGTATCTGCGCGACGGTGACCGGGTGGTGCTGGTGGCCTCCCAGGGCGGGCGGGCCAACAACCCGATGTGGTACCTGAACCTCAAGGCCAACCCGAAGGTGTCGGTGCAGATCAAAAAAGAGGTGCTGCAGCTGACCGCCCGCGACGCCACCGAGGCCGAACGCGACCAGTACTGGCCGCAGCTGGTGGAGATGTACTCCTCGTTCGACGACTACCAGTCCTGGACCGACCGGGTCATCCCGGTGGTGATCTGCGAGCCGTAGGGCTTGCGCGCGGGAGCCTTTGCGCGCCGAACGTGCATCCAGGGCGACAAAATCGCGGAAATCCCGCCCTGAGCGCACGTTCGGCGCAAGCGGGCCACTTGCACCTAGCGATCGCTGAGCCAGTCCCGCTGACCGCGGACGAACTGCGCGTCAACCACACGCCCGTGGCCGGGAACGTACCGGGCGTCGGGACCACCGATCACCAGCACGCGATCGAGCGTGGCCGGCCAGGCCGCCACATCGGAATCGGCATCGATCGCCGGGTCCGCGGACTCCTCGATGAGGTCACCGCAGAACACCACGGCCGGGTCGCCGGCGTCGCCCGGCGCCACCACGATCAGGTCCGCGGTGGTGTGCCCACGGCCGGGGTGGGTGATCGTCACCCGGCGGTCGCCGAGGTCGATGACGGCGTTGTGGACGGCACGACACGGCGGCCGCCGGGCCGCGATCGCGCGGTCGATCTCGTCGACGTCGGCCCCGTGGCGTAGCGCGTCGGAGCGCAGCTCATCGGTCGCCGACGCGAGGTATTCGGCGACCTCGGGTGCGCAGTACGTGTCGGCGTCGGCGAACACCGGCGCACCCAGGACGTGGTCGAAGTGCTTGTGGGTCAACACCACATGGGTCACCCGGCGTCCGGTGATGTGACGCACGTCGGCGTCGATCGCCGCCGCTTCGACCAGGGTGCTGCCGGTGTCGACGAGCAGCACCCCGGCGCTGCCCTGCACCAGGCCGACGGTGACGTCGAGGAAGGGCAACCGACACCGATGTACCGTGTCGGTCAACCGCTCCCAGTCGAAGTGCACCCTCGCCCGCCCCCGATAGTCGCGTCCGGCTCAGCCGCGGCCGTCACCGCACACTATCCCCGCCGAACGTGCGTCCACGGCGGGGAAACCGGGGAAATCCCGCCGTGAGCGCACGTTCGG
>PPEA01000709.1 GCA_002967005.1 Mycobacterium talmoniae | reverse complement strand
AGGTCGGTTTCGTCCAGGTCGGCCAGGTCCGGCCGGTCGTCGACCCGGTCGTCGGCGCGCAGCGCCCGCAGATACCAGGCGCCGGCATTGATTTCGATGGGATCCACAACTCACCTCCGTCGCGAACGTGCACAAAATGCCAGCCGCAGTGGCCGTTTGGCGTACATTTGTGCACGCTCGCGGGCGAAGTTACTCGCGGAGGTAGGCGGGTGAGCTACTTGATCTCGGCGAGCACGGTGCCCTGGGTGACGGCCGCGCCGGCCTCCACCGCCAGGCCGGTGATGACACCGTCCTTGTGCGCGGTGACCGGGTTCTCCATCTTCATCGCCTCCAGGACGACCACCAGGTCACCGGAGGACACCTCCTGGCCCTCCTCGACGGCCACCTTCACCACCGTGCCCTGCATCGGCGCGGTGACCGCGTCCCCGGACGCCGCCGCACCGGCCGCCGCGCCGCGCTTGCGGGGCTTGGGCTTTTGCGGATGGCGCCGCTGGCACCGCCACCCCGCCCCCGTTGAGCGCCAGGTCGCCGGGCAGCGACACCTCCAGCCGCCGGCCACCCACCTCGACGACCACCTTCTGCCGCGGCAGGGTGTCCTCGACGTCGATCGGCTCGCCGCCGGTGAACGGCTCGATGGTGTTGTCCCACTCGGTCTCGATCCAGCGGGTGTGCACCGTGAAGCCGTCCTCGTCGCCGATGAACGCCGGGTCGGACACCACCGCGCGGTGGAACGGGATGACCGTGGCCAGCCCTTCGACGTGGAAATCGTGCAGGGCGCGACGGGCGCGCTCCAACGCCTCGGTGCGGGTGGCGCCGTACACGATCAGCTTGGCCAGCATCGAGTCGAACTGGCCGCCGATCACCGAACCGGACTCCACCCCGGAATCCAGCCGCACCCCGGGCCCGCTGGGCGGGTCGAACCGGGTCACCGGGCCGGGCGCGGGCAAAAAGCCGCGGCCGGCGTCCTCGCCGTTGATCCGGAATTCGAAGGCGTGGCCGCGCGGCTCCGGGTCCTCGGTGAGGTCCAGCTTCTCGCCGTTGGCGATGC
Source organism: Mycobacterium talmoniae (assembly GCA_002967005.1). Classification (GTDB taxonomy): domain Bacteria; phylum Actinomycetota; class Actinomycetes; order Mycobacteriales; family Mycobacteriaceae; genus Mycobacterium; species Mycobacterium talmoniae. The sequence continues at coordinate 3,802 of PPEA01000709.1, read as the reverse complement.
GGAACTGCTCGCGCACCAGGTCGATGCCGGCGGTCTCCTCGGTGACCGGGTGCTCGACCTGCAGCCGGGTGTTGACCTCCAGGAACGAGATCAGGCCGTCCTGGCCGACCAGGTATTCGACGGTTCCGGCGCCGTAGTAGTGGGCCTCTTTGCAGATCCGCTTGGCCGACTCGTGGATCTCCTTGCGCTGCGCGTCGGTCAGGAACGGCGCCGGGGCCTCCTCGACCAGCTTCTGGAAGCGGCGCTGCAGCGAGCAGTCCCGGGTGCCGGCCACGACGACGTTGCCGTGCTGGTCGGCGATGACCTGCGCCTCGACGTGGCGCGGCTTGTCCAGGTAGCGCTCCACGAAGCATTCGCCGCGGCCGAACGCCGCGGTGGCCTCACGCACCGCCGACTCGAACAGCTCGGGGATCTCTTCGATGGTGCGGGCCACCTTCATGCCCTTGCCGCCGCCGCCGAACGCCGCCTTGATCGCGATCGGCACGCCGTACTCCTTGGCGAAGGCCACCACCTCGTCGGCGTCCTTGACCGGGTCGGGGGTGCCGGGCACCAGCGGGGCCTGGGCGCGGGCGGCGATGTGGCGGGCGGTGACCTTGTCACCCAGGTCGCGGATCGACTGCGGGCTCGGGCCGATCCAGATCAGCCCCGCGTCGATGACGGCCTGCGCGAAGTCGGCGTTCTCGGAGAGAAAGCCGTAGCCGGGGTGGATCGCGTTGGCGCCGGACTTCGCGGCGGCGTCCAGGATCTTGGCGAAGTCGAGGTAGGACTCCGCCGAGGTCTGGCCACCCAGCGCGAAGGCCTCGTCGGCCAGCCGGACGTGCGGCGCGTCGGCGTCGGGTTCGGCGTAGACCGCCACACTCTGCAGTCCGGCGTCCCGGGCGGCCCGGATCACCCGGACCGCGATCTCCCCGCGGTTGGCGATGAGCACCTTGGAGATCTTTGAGCTGGCATGAGTCGCCACTGGGCCTCCTGAAGCAATGTTCTCTAAGAAAGGTCTTTAAGAATGTATCCCGCAGCAGTTTAAGGTGCGAACCGCCGGGCGGGTTAGGTGGCCCGCAGTCGCCGCTTGATCCTGGTCAGCATGGCCGACATGCCGCGCAGCCGCAGCGGGCTGATCAGCGCGGCAAGGCCCAGGTCGGCGTAGAAGTCCTCCGGCACCGCCAAGATGTCGTCGGCCGGCTGCTCGTCGAGACCCGCCGCCAGAATCGAGGCGAACCCGCGGGTCGTGGGGGCCTCGGCGGGGGCGCTGAAGAACAGCCGCACCCGCTGCCGATCGGCGGCGTCGACATGCAAAAACAGCGGTGACTGGCACTCCGGCACCGGCTCCATCGCCGCTTCCTCCAGCTCCGCGGGGATCGGCGGCAAATCGTTGGCGAACTCCAGCAGCAGCGCCAGCTTGTCCTGGCCCTGGACCTCGGCGAAGTCCGCTACCACCTCGGCTAGCGGGGCGGGCATGCTCATTGAGCGGGTACGCCTCCCGGTGCTTGTCCTGGTTCTAAGCCGTCGACGATGGGCACCCGCACCGCGTTACCCCACTCCGTCCAAGAGCCGTCGTAGTTGCGCACCCCCTCCTTGCCGAGCAGGTGGGTGAGCACGAACCAGGTGTGGCTGGAGCGTTCCCCGATCCGGCAGTACACGACGGTTTTGTCCTCCGGCTTGAGGAAGCCGTAGATCTCCTCCAGTTCCTTGCGGGGGCGGAACCGTCCGCTGTCGTCGGCTGCCTTGGCCCACGGGATGTGCACCGCGGTCGGGATGTGGCCGCCGCGCAGCGTGCCCTCCTCGGGGTAGTCGGGCATGTGGGTGCGTTCGCCGGTGTACTCCTGCGGCGAGCGGACGTCGATCAGCGGCTGCTTGCCGAGGATGGCCAGCACGTCGTCCTTGTAGGCGCGGATGGGGGCGTCGTTGCGGTCGACCACCGGGTAGCCGGTGGCGGTCTTGGCCGGCACCTCCAGCGTGGTTTCCCGGCCCGACGAGATCCACAGGTCGCGCCCGCCGTCGAGCAACCGCACGTCGGGGTGGCCGAACAGGGTGAACACCCACAGCGCGTAGGCGGCCCACCAGTTGGATTTGTCGCCGTAGATGACGACGGTGTCGTCGCGGCCGATGCCCTTGCGGTCCATCAGCTCGGCGAACTTGGCGCCGTCCAGGTAGTCGCGGACCGGGTGGTCGTTGAGGTCGGTGACCCAGTCGATTTTCACCGCGCCGGGAATGTGGCCGACGTCGTAGAGCAACACGTCCTCATCGGACTCCACCACCGCCAAACCGGGGCGACCCAGATTGGCGGACAGCCAGTCGGCGGTCACCAACCGTTCGGGATGGGCGTAGGACTGCAGGACTGGGCTGGGATCAGCGGGCACTGGCACGTCCCCGAGCCTACCGTCGGCGGGGAAAATACTGTCCCGCCGGTTCAGCCGTTTCTGAGCGAAGGCGAGATCACCGACACGGTGCCGTCGCCACTGTTGGCGACGTACGCGATGTGGGTGCCGGAATCGACGGCCACCCCGCTCGGGCGTTTGCCGACTTTGATGGTCGTGGTGACGGTGTTGGTGGTGGTATCGATCACCGACACGGTGCCGTCCTTGTTGTTGGTGACGTAGGCGGTGTGGGCGGCTGAATCGATCGCCACCGTGTCCGGGCCGTTGCCGGCTTTGATGGTGGTGGTGACCGTGTTGGTGGTTGTGTCGATGACCGTGACGCCATCACCGAAGTTGGTGACGTAGCCGGTATGGCCGCCGGTGTCCACCGCAACCCCCGACGGCCCACCGCCGGTCGTGATGGTGGTGGTGACGGTGCCGGTGGTGTCGATGACCGATACGGTGCCGCCCCAGTCGGTGAAGTAGGCGGTGTGGGTGGCCGGGTCGACCGCCACGTAGGCCGGACCTTCGGTGTCGCTTTTGGTGGTGGTGGTGACGGTGTTGGTGGTCAGGTCGACGACCGACACGTGGCCGGGCTCATGGTCGCCGCCGCCGGCGACGTACGCGGTGTGGGCGGCGGGGTCGAGCGCAATGTCGAGCCCGGAAACGTCGACGGTGGCGGTGATGACACCGGCGGCGGTGTCGATCACCGACAGGCCGCGATTGCGGCCCCAGTACCCGCCGGTGACATAGGCGGTGTGCGTGGCCGAATCGACCGCAACGTCGAGTGGATAGTCGATGTTGATTCTCCCCGTGACGGTGTTGGTCGCGGCGTCGATGACCGGCAGCGCGCCGGCGCGGTAGGCACCGACGTCGCTGGAGACGGTGACGTACACGGTGTGGGCGGCGGGATCGGCTGCTATCCCGGCGGGTTCCCCGCCCACGGTGATGGTGGCGGTGACGCTGCGCGGAGTGTGGGCTGAGACGTTGGCGGTGCTCCGGGGTGTCGTTGTGCAGCCCGTTGGCGGGGGTTGTGGTGGCCGGGTGCCCTCGGTCGCGCAGCGGCCACACCGCCAGTACCACCACCGTCGCCACGATCAGCAGATACGACGTGGTGACGCCGATGACTGCCCGAGTGCGCCCGGGCTGGCGGTGGCGTCTGATCTGGGATAGCGCCACATGCCCCAGCGCCGCCCCGACCGGGGCGAACAGGAACGCGAACACCACCGATAACGTCGCCAACGTGTTGACCTTGCCGGTCGCCGCGGACGGCACTTCCGGCGGCGGGTTCTCGGTGTCAGCACTCACCTCGGGAGCATAAGTGGGGCCGGCACCGCTCACCCGCCTTGTGCAATTTCCGTGAGCAGCAGGCTGACCCGCTGCAGGGCCACGATCGCGGCGGCGGTGTCGTCGCCGACCGCGGCCACCGCCGCGGCGAGCTCCGCACC
>PPEA01000708.1 GCA_002967005.1 Mycobacterium talmoniae | reverse complement strand
CAGCGACACGACAACAGTCAGGTGCTGAAGTTGGCGGCGGGCGCGAACAGCTCGACGGTGCTGCCGTTCACCGGCTCAACACCCCGTTAGATGTGGTGGCGGACAACGACGGAAACGTCTACGTGGCCGACCGCGGCAACAACCGGGTGGTGAAACTGGCGTCGTAACCCCGGTCAGCGCCGGCGGTTCGCCAGCAGGTGGGTGGCCACCACCGCGACCACGTTGATCACCGCCACCACAATGATCAACGTCAACGCCGCACCCCAGACCCGCAGGAACCCGGCGTGTTCGGGGTTGGACAGTTCGGTGTAGATCAACAGCGGCAGCGAGGCCATGTTGCCGTCGAAGATATCGAAGTTGATCGATCGGCTGTAGCCGACCAGCACCAGCACCGGCGCGGTTTCACCGATGATGCGGGCCAGCGACAACAAGACACCGGACAAGATGCCCGGCAACGCGACCGGGATGACGATCCGCACGATCGTTTTCCACTTCGGTACCCCCAACGCGAAGCTGGCTTCCCGCAATTCGTCGGGCACCAATCGCAGCATCTCCTCGGTGGCGCGCACCACGATCGGCAGCATCAGCAACACCAGCGCCAGCGACACCGCGAACGCGCTCTGCTCAAAGCCCAGGGTGGCGATCCACAGGCTGAAGATGAACAGCGAGGCCACGATCGAGGGCACCCCGGCGAGCACGTCGACCATGAACGTGGTGACCCGCGCCAACCGCGACGATCCGTACTCCGCCAAGAACACCGCGGTCATCAACCCCAGCGGCACCGCCAGCACGGCGGCCACCCCGGCCTGCACCAGCGTCCCGTACAGCGCGTGATACACCCCGCCGGCGAACTGTTCGGGCAGCACCCCGCGCAGCGAATGGGTCCACCACCCCGACCGGGTCACCGCGTACCAGCCGCGGGCGATGACCACCCACAGCAGCCAGACCAGCGGGATCAGCGCGGTCACGAACGACGCGAAAAAGAACGTGGTCGCGACGTTGTCCTTGATCCGCCGGCCCAGGCTCAGCGGCACGAACACCGCCTCTTTCACCGGCTGGCTGAGCGCACCGACGCTCATCCGTTGACCTTCCCGCCGGCGATCAGGCGACCGATCGCGTTGACGACGAAGGTCAGCACGAACAGCACAAACCCCGCGGAAATGTAGGCGCCGGTCGGCAACGGTTCGCTGAATTCGGTGGCCGCCGAAGCGATCTTGGACGCGAACGTGTACCCGCCGTCGAACAGCGACCAGTTCCCGGGGCGGGCGGCGGCGCGCAAGATGATCAGCACCGCCACGGTTTCGCCCAGCGCGCGGCCCAGCCCCAGCATCGACGCCGCGATCACCCCGCTGCGCCCGAACGGCAGCACGGTCATCCGCACCACCTCCCATTTGGTGGCGCCCAACGCCTGCGCCGCCTCGATGTGGGGGATCGGGGTCTGCCGGAACACTTCTCGCGACACCGAGGTGACGATCGGCAGCACCATCACGGCCAGCACGATGCCGGCGGTGAAGATGTTGCCGCCGCCGGCCAACGACACGTTGCCCTGCTTGAACAAAAACACCGCCCCCAGGTGGCGGTTCAACGCCGTGGCGATCGGCTCGAGCTTGGGCGCCACCACGAAGATTCCCCACAACCCGAAGATGATCGACGGCACCGCGGCCAGCAGGTCCACCATGGCGCCGAACGGCCGCGACAGCCGGGCCGGCGCGTACTGGGTGAGGAACACCGCGATGCCGATCGCCACCGGCACGGCCAGGATCAGCGCCCACACCGAACTCAGCACCGTGACCATCAGCAGGTCGCGGATCCCGAACGACAACTTGTCGGGGTCGCTGGTGTTGAAGTCGGCGCTGGTGAAGAAATTCGCGTGGTTGACGCGCAGCGCCGGAATCGCCTGCACCAGAAGGAACACCGCGATCAGCGCGATGGACAGGACGATCGTCAACCCGGCGGCGACCGCGACGGCCTTGAACAGCCGGTCGCCGCGCCGCGCCGCGCCCGGGTTGGGCGCAGGCAGCACAGCGGTTCTGCGGTTCGGATCAGGCTCCTGGGACGTCAAGCTCACGCGATGGCGTTGACCGCGGTGGACAGCCTCGACTTGAACGCGTCGGGAATCGGGATGTACCCGTTGTCCGCCAAACCGTTCTGGCCCTCACCGATGGCGGCCTGCAGGAACGCCTTGACCGCCTTGCCGACCTCGGCGTCGGGGTACTTCGAGCAGACCACCTCATAGGTGGCCAGCACGATCGGGTAGGCACCCGCCTGCGTCGGCTTGTAGAACGACATGGTGTCCAGCACCAGGTCGTTGCCCTGGCCCTTGATCGTCGCGCCCGAAATCGTCTTGCCCACCGAGTCGGTGCTGATCGCGACCGGGTCCGGGCCCGCCGAGGTGACGACCTTGGCCATGTTCAGGTGGTGCCCCTGGGCGAACGACCACTCGTTGTAGGTGATCGACCCTTCGGTGGAGGTGATCGCCGCCGAGGTGCCGTCGTTGCCCTTGGCGCCCTCGCCGACACCGCCGTTGAAGGTTTTGCCGGTGCCTTTGCCCCAGGCGCCGTCGGAGGCGGCGTCGAGGTATTCCTGGAAGTTGTCGGTGGTGCCCGATTCGTCGCTGCGGAACACCACGTGGATCGGCTCCGCGGGCAGCGTGGCGCCGCTGTTGAGGTTCTTGATCGCCTCGTCGTCCCAGCTGGTGATGGCGCCGTTGAAGATCTTGGCGGCGGTCGGCCCGTCCAGCACCAGTGAGTCGACGCCCTTGACGTTGTAGGTGATGGCGATCGGCCCGAACACCGTCGGCAGGTTCCACGCCGGCGAGCCGCAGCGCTCCTGCGCCTTGGTGTACTCCTCGGGGCTCAACGGCACATCCGAGCCGCCGAAATCGGTTTGCTTGCCCAGGAATTCGGTGACCCCGGCGCCGGACCCGTTCGGGGTGTAGTTCAGGTTCTGGTCCGGGCAGGCCTGCTGGAACGCCTTGACGAAGCGGTCCATCGCGTTCTTCTGCGCGGTGGAGCCGCTGGCCTTGATGGTCTTCTTGCCGCCGCAGGTGACGTTCGACGCGGCCGAACCCGGTGTCGCGGCCCCCTCATTGCCGCCCTGGCTGGCGCTGTTGTTGTCACTACCGCATCCCGACAACACCAGTGCACCGGTGGCCAGGACGCCCAGTGCTGCGCCAAGTCGGTTGACCTTCACATCGGCTCCTTCGAACGGTTGGGGCTGGCGTGTCAGAACACTACTATCCGGCCGCCGGGCCCGTCGAGGAAACCGGTCAGTCCAGCTGGTAGCGGATCAGCCGTGAGCTGTTAGCTACGACGGCCACCGACGACGCGTTGTGCAGGATCGCCGCGAGCACCGGGGACAGCGCGCCACCGGCGCCGATCAGCAGCCCGGCCGCGTTGACCGCGATGGACATGCCGTAGTTCTGCCGGATCACGTCGACCGCGCGCGCGCCCAGGTCCCGCACGTCGAGCAGGCGGTTCAGGTCGTCGTTGGCCAACGCGACGTCGGCGGTCTCCACCGCCACGTCGGTGCCGGCCAACCCCATGGCGATGCCGATGTCGGCGGCCGCCAGCGCCGGCGCGTCGTTGACCCCGTCGCCGACCATCCCGACGACGTAGCCGTCCTCCTGCAGCGCGCGCACCACCTCGAGTTTGTCCTCGGGCAGCACCTCGGCGCGCCACTCCTCGATGCCGAGTTCACCCGCCACCGCCTCGGCGGTCTCCGGGTGGTCGCCGGTGAGCATGACGATCCGGCGGATCCCGTTGCTGCGCAGCTTCGTCAGCACCTCGGCCGCCTCGGGCCGGACCTCGTCGCGCAGGCTGATCACCCCGACCAGGGTGCCGTCCACCGCCAGCAGCAGCGGGGTCTCGGCCTGGCGGCGCAGCTTGTCCACCCACCGCGCCGCGTCGGGGGACACCGTCACGTTCTCGCTTTCCAGCAGCGACGGGCTGCCCAACAGCAGGGTGCGCCCGTCGGCCCAGGTGCGCATGCCCAGGCCCACCAGCACCTCGCATTCCTCATGCGGCGGAATGGTGATGTGGCGTTCCTCGGTGGATCGGATCACCGCCTCGGCCAGCGGGTGCCGCGAGTGGATCTCCGAGCTGGCGGCGTAGGCCAGCACCTGTTCGGGCTGCCAATCCTTGTGCATTGCAATGATGTTCGTCACCACCGGGCGCCCGACGGTCAGGGTGCCGGTCTTGTCGAACACGATCGCGTCCACCCGGCCGGCCTGCTCCAGGTGGGAGCCGCCCTTGATCAGGATGCCGCGCCGGGCGCCGTTGCCGATCGCGGCGCTGATCGAGGTCGGGGTGGCCAACCCGACCGCGCACGGGCAGGCGATCAGCAGCATCGTCATGGCCCGCCGCACGTCGCCGGTCAGCGCAGGGTGATCGCCGACAGGATGAACGAGGCGGGCACGAAGCGGCGGGAGAAGTTCTCCCCGACGGTTTGGATCGGCGCCCGATCGTGCTGGGCCTCTTCCACCCGGCTGATGATGCGGCCGATCACGGTCTGGCTGCCCACCGCGGTGGCCCGCACCACCAGCCGGCCGCGGACCACCACCGACCCGGCATGCACCCGGTTTCCGGTGATGACGCTGACCGGCAGCGTTTCCCCGGTGATCGCGGACTGGTCGACGATCGCCTCCCCGTCGACCACCTCGCCGTCGACCGGGATCGCGACGTGATCGTGCACCACGACCTGGTCACCGATCTGCACGGTCTCGATCGGCACCTGCACCTCGGTGCCGTCGGCCAGCCGCACCCAGGCGGTGTCCTGCTGCCGCGCAGCAGGTCGGAGATGGCGCGCCGGGTCCGTCGCAGCGTCAGATCCTGCAGGTACTCGCCGATATTGAGCAGCCACAGCACGGTGAGCGCCACCACGTTCTCCCGCAGCACCAGGCTGGCCAGGGTCGCCGCGGTGACCAGCGCGTCGGTGCCGGCGCGACCGGAG
>PPEA01000707.1 GCA_002967005.1 Mycobacterium talmoniae | reverse complement strand
CCACGCAGCCACCGCCCGTCGATGTCCTCCGCCGGCGGCGCCCGGGCCAGCAGGTCGGCGTTGGTGGATCCGGTTTCCTCGACCACGTCGAGCCGGCGCCACGGCCCGACCAGCTGTTCGCGCAGCGCGGCGGTGTCGAGCGGGGGGTGGGCGTCCATGTCCAGCCAGCCTACTGATGCCGGTGGTGGCGTGGACAGGTTGCCGCGTCCAGGTCGGCAATCCCACCCGCCACACGGGTCACGGCGGAGGTACATATGTGCGTGCGTCCGCGTCTGAGCGACAACACCGACGCCGGTAATGGCGTTGATCGCTCCGGTGTCGACGCGAGGGCCACGTTGACGCTGCGCCTATGGCGCAGAAGGTCGAGTGGCTTGCGCCCTGAACGCAGAATCAACGACGGGCGAACACCGTTTTGTCGCTGAGACGCGGACGCATCGCCATATGGGGCCGTGGCCGTGACGCGTGCGACCGGCGGGCCGGCCGTGACGCGTATGACCGGCGGGCCGGCCGTGACGCGTGTGACAGGCGGGCCCGATGGGTGCCGGCCCCTACGGGCGCCCCGCCAGGTTCGCGGCGACCTCGCGCTCCCACACCCCGAACGCGTGGGTGGTGTCGACCTCCACCTCGAACCGGTCGGTCATGTCGGCGGTGACGTCGGCGAGGTCGACGTAGAACTGCTGATACCAGCGGCGATGCTGGTAAACCGGGCCGTCTTCCTCGGTCAGCAGCGGGTTGTCGATGCGGGTCTTGTGTTTCCAGATCTCGACGTCTTCGAGGAACCCGTCCCCGAAGGACCGGCTCATCGCCGCGGCGAGTTTGGCGGCCTTGTCCGGCGGCAGCCCGGGCATGTTCTGCACCGCGACGCCCCACTGCAGCACGAACGAGTTGTGCGTGACCGGGTAGTGGCAGTTGATCAGCGCGATCTCCACGGTGAAATCCGGTCCCAGGTCGTTGTGCAGCCAGTTGATCATGTAGGCCGGCCCGAAGTAGGTGGCCTCCGACCGCAGATAGGTGCCCTCCCACAGCTTGTCGTAGCCGGCACCGTCGGGGCGCGGCCGCGATTCCATGAACTGGCTGGCGGTGTGGCCCTCGATCACGTTTTTGAAGTAGGTCGGGTAGGCGTGGTGGATGTAGAAGAAGTGCGCCATGTCGACGTTGTTGTCCACGATTTCGCGGCAATGCGCGCCGTCGATGCGCACCGAGTTCCACTGCCACGGCGACCACACGCCGGCGTCGATGCCCTCAATGGCCGGCGGGGTCAGTTCCGGCGGCGGCGCCGAGCCTTCCGGGTCGTGCCACACCAGCAGCTGACCGTTGACCTCGCAGGTCGGCCAGCGGCGGGTGCAGGCAGCCGCGGTGCCCGCTTGGCGTAGGGCACCTGCACGCAGCGCCCGGTCGCGCCCTGCCACCGCCAGTCGTGAAACGCGCACGCCAGGGTGTCGCCCTTAATCGACCCGCGAGACAGGTCGGCGCCCATATGCCGGCAGTAGCCGTCCAGCACGTGCAGCGCCCCGGCGGAGTCGGCGAACACCACCAGCCGGGTGCCGAACGCGTCGACGCCGTGCGGCTGCCCGTCGCGGAACGCCTCGGTTAAGCCCAGGCAGTGCCAGCCCCGGGCGAAGCGGGTCATCGGTGCGCCACTGTCGATTTCACGGATCACGGTGTTTCTCCCACCAGGTAGCGTTGCCGGCCGTGCCGGGTGAACTCGGCGTCCAGCGACCGTTTGTCGTCGTCACTCATCCGGTGATAGAGCGGTGCGTCGCGCCCCGCCCACCGATACACCGGTTCGTCGGTGTGCCACCGCTGGGCCTGCAGTTCGCGTTTGAGCACCTTGTTAGAGCCGGTGACGGGCAGGCTCTTGGACAGTCGCAGGAACCGCGGAATGCCCTTGCGGCCCAAGTCTTGTTGGCCGCCCAAGTAGTCGGCGAACTCGGCGGTGTCGAAGCCGTCGGGGTCGGCGACCTCGACGGCGGCCATCACCTGATCCCCCGAGCGGGGGTCGGGCACCGCGTACACCGCGGCGGTGATCACCGCCGGATGGCGGCGCAGCACCCGCTCGATGGTCAGCGCCGAGGTGTTCTCGCCGTCCACCCGGATCCAGTCGCCGCGGCGCCCGGCGAAGTACAGGAATCCGGCCGCATCCAGGTAGCCGAGGTCACCGGTCCAATACCAGCCGTGGCGGATCCGCTCGGCGTCGGCGGCGTCGTTTTTGTAGTAGCCCTCGAAGGACAGCGACCCGGCCTTGTCGACGATCTCGCCGACGGCGGCGTCGGAATTCAGCACCCGGCCGTGCTCGTCGAAAACCGCGGCGACGCAATCGGTCAACGTGTCCGGGTCCACCACCGCCACCCCGGGATGCGCGGGGCGGCCCAGCGCGCCGGGCGGCGCGTCCGGGTCGTGGGCGACCGCGCCACCACCCTCGCTGGAGCCGTAGCCCTCGTACAGTTCGGCGGCGAACCGGCGACGAAACTCCGCCTGGTCGTCCGGGGACGCCTCGGTGCCGAACCCGCGGACCAGCGTGTTGTCGGCGTCGTCGGGGTGTTCCGGGGTGGCCATCAGATACGCCAGCGCCTTGCCGACGTAGGTGAAGAACGTCGCGCCGAAATAGCGCACGTCGGGCAGAAACCGGGACGCCGAAAACGTCGGCGTCAGACACACGGTGGCGCCGTTGGCCAGCGCCGGGGCCCACAGCGCCATCAACGCGTTGCCGTGAAACAGCGGCATGCAGCAGTAGTCGACGTCGTCACGCACGTGGCCGAACTTCGCGGTGGCCATCTCGGCGATCCGGGCCAACCGGCCCTGGCTGCACTTGACCGCCTTGGATGCGCCGGTGGTTCCGGAGGTGAACAGCAACAACAGCAGCGACCGCTCCCCGACTCCGGGGGCGACGGCGGGTTCGCCGCGGTGAGCGTCAACACGCCGCTGGTAGTCGGGGTCGTCGACGACCAGGAACCGGTCCGGGCCCAGCGGAACGTCCAGGGCAGCCAGCCGCTGCATCCCGCCGGTGTCGGTGACGATCAATTGGCAGTCGGCGTGGGCGATCTCGGCCGCCAGCTCGGCCGCACCCCGGGTGGGATTGATGCCCACCACCGTCGCACCGGCCAGGGCCGCGCCGCCCAGCCAGAACACGAAGTCGGGCACGTTGTCCAGCAGCACCCCGATGTGAATCGGGCCGTCGCGGCGCAGCGCCGACGCCAGCGCGCCGCGGGCGGCGGATTCGCGGACCACCTCGTCCCAGGTCCAGTCCCGGTCCCGGGTGCGCAGCCCGAGGTGCGCGTCGCCGAGCCGGTCGAGCAGCATCGTCGCGATGTCGGTACGCATTCAGGCCGGCGCGTGAACGAGATCGAGGTACTGCTGCGGGAGGTCCTCCCGGGCCACGGGGGTCACGCTGCGCACGCCGGCGAAGTAGGAATCCTCACCGACGATCTTGCCGCTGGCATCGATCGGCCACAGCAGCACCTGCCGGTACACCACCAGGTAGTCGGCGTCAGGATCCTCGACTTCCACTCCCAGGATGGCGGTCGCCAGGGCGCCCGGGTACAGCTGCTTCATGTCCCCTTCGGTGACCACGCAGTCGTCGTCGACCACCAGGCGGTCGATCGCGAACTCCAACACGTTGGTGTGGGTCGCCATGAAGTTCATGTAGTAGGTGCGCACGCCGTCGGTGGTCTTCGGGCCGACATCGGCACCGCCCATCCAGAAGTGGTAATCCGGCGCGGCGCTCAGCGTCCCCATCACCCGGTCGAGGTCCGGCGCGGCTTCGCCCTTCATGTGCTCGATCACCACTTCCAGCGCGGCCCGATGGCGCTGGTCGGTGGTCACGGCCAACCGTTTCTCCAAGGGTGCCCAGGTCCGGCTGGGGTCGATCACGGCCACGGTTGAAAACTCCTTGTCTCGGCGGTTCGGTGATCATCATCACTGCCACGGCGACCCCGGTCATCCGCCATACGTCGGCTAGCTCAGCGACTTCGGCCGACATTTGTCGGGTCGGCGCCGGTGAGCTCGGCCGACGAGAGGGCGATGCGCCGCACGACGAGCACCAGCGTGGCCGTGAACCGATCGATCGGGTCAGCCAGATCCCAGCCCATCGCCGCCTCCACATGGGCGATGCGCGCCGCGACCGTGCTGTGGTGCAGGTGCAGCTGGGCGGCGGTGCGGCGCAGCGATCCGAGTACGCAGAACGCCTCGGTGGTGTCGACGTCGTGCGCACCGGCGGGCTTCGCCGCGATCGCGTTGATCCGCGCCACATCGTGGTGCCGCAGCACCCGCTCTGATGGCAGGTCGGCGAGCAACTCCAGCACGCTCAGGCGTTCGTAGGCGACCGCCCGCCGCCCGTAATGGGTGGACGAGGCGAACCGCAGTCCCCGTTGGGCCTGCTGCCAGGACGCCGCCGCCCCGAAGACGGTGGTCCTGGCGCCGATCCCGACCCACGGACCGCGGCCGACGTGTACGGGCAGCGGCGGCGGGAACGCCGCGATGATCGCCGCGTCCAGCCGATCCGACAGGGTCCGGGCATCCTCGGAGCTGTAACACAGCAGCGCCGTGTCGGCGCCGATCGCGACCGAGCGGACCGCTCGTCACCCAGTTCGCGCACGACGACGCGCAGCGCCTCGGCGGGCGAACCGGCCGACACCGCCAGCACCCGGACCTCGCGGGTCTCATCGAGACCGAGCAGCCGGATCGCGCGTGCCCGTTCCGCCGGTGATTGGTTGTCGGATAACACCACTTCCAGCAGCGCGGGATCCCCGATCTGCAGCGCGGCGGCCGTGCCGGTCCGCGCCATCACCCGCCGTAGCGTCCGGCGCACCCGGTCCAGCAGCACCGGGTCCAACGCCTGCTCGGGACCGCCGCGGTCCGACGCCACACCGTCGGGTTGCGCCGTGTAGCGGCGGCAATTCGGTCGGGCTGTCCAGCCGGCCGTTGGCGTCGCAGCGGATCACCGTGCCCGACGCCACCGCGCGCCGACCGCGCAGTCGGCCAG
>PPEA01000706.1 GCA_002967005.1 Mycobacterium talmoniae | reverse complement strand
CTGGGGCTGCGGCCCACCCTGGCCGCGCTGGAGACGGGGGCGACGCTGGCGCTGGCCAACAAGGAGTCGCTGGTGGCCGGGGGCCCGCTGGTGTTGGGCGCCGCGGCGCCCGGCCCAGATCGTGCCGGTGGACTCCGAGCATTCGGCGATGGCGCAGTGCCTGCGCGGCGGCACCGCCGACGAGGTCGCCAAGATCGTGCTCACCGCCTCCGGCGGCCCGTTCCGCGGCTGGACCGCCGCCGATCTGGAGCACGTCACCCCCGAGCAAGCCGGCGCGCATCCGACCTGGTCGATGGGCCCGATGAACACCCTGAACTCGGCGTCGCTGGTCAACAAGGGCCTTGAGCTCATCGAAACCCACCTGCTGTTTTCGGTGCCCTACGACCGCATCGAGGTCGTTGTGCACCCGCAGTCCATCGTGCATTCGATGGTCACCTTCACCGACGGTTCGACGATCGCCCAAGCCAGCCCCCCGGATATGCGGCTGCCGATCGCGTTGGCGCTGGGCTGGCCGGAGCGGGTGCCCCTCGCGGCCCCGGCCTGCGACTTCACCACCGCCTCCACCTGGGAGTTTGAGCCGCTAGACGCCGAGGTGTTTCCGGCCGTGGAGTTGGCTCGACACGCCGGGCGGGCCGGTGGCTGCCTGACCGCGGTGTACAACGCGGCCAACGAAGAGGCGGCCGAGGCGTTTCTGGCCGGCCGGATCGGCTTCCCCACGATCGTGCGCACCATCGCCGATGTGCTGCACGCCGCAGACCAGTGGGCCGCACAACCCGCTACCGTGGATGACGTACTTGACGCGCAGCGCTGGGCCCGGGAGCGGGCCAGGTGCGCCGTCGCACAGGAGGGCGTACACACCTGATGATGTTTGGTATCGGCATCGCGCTGTTTGCGCTGGCCATCCTGGTGTCGGTGGCGCTGCACGAGTGCGGCCACATGTGGGTGGCCCGCGCGACCGGGATGAAGGTGCGCCGCTACTTCGTTGGCTTCGGCCCGACCCTGTGGTCGACCCGGCGCGGCGACACCGAGTACGGACTCAAGGCCGCCCCGCTGGGCGGCTTCTGCGACATCGCCGGGATGACCGCGATCGAGGAGCTGGCGCCCGACGAGGTTGACCGCGCCATGTACAAGCAGAAAACCTGGAAACGGGTCGCGGTGCTGGCCGCCGGGCCGGGGATGAACTTCGTCATCGGGCTGGTGTTGATCTACGTGATCGCGGTGATCTGGGGTCTGCCCAACCTGCATCCGCCCACCTCCGCCGTCATCGGTGAAACCGCGTGTGTCGCACCCGAAGTCGCCAAAGGCGAGGTGGGGAAGTGCACCGGTCCCGGCCCGGCGGCCAGCGCCGGGATCCGTCCCGGCGACGTGGTGGTCAAGGTCGGCGACACCGAGGTGTCCAGCTTCGAGGAGATGGCCACCGCGGTGCGCAAACAGCACGGCGTGGTGCCGATCGTCGTCGAGCGGGACGGCGCCACGATGACCAAGTACGTCGCGGTCACCCCCACCCAGCGCTGGATCCCCACCAAGGACGGTGCGGCCACCGGGCCGTCGACCGTCGGCGCGATCGGGGTGGGCGCCGCCCAGTTCGGCCCCACCCACTACAACGTGTTCACCGCGGTGCCGGCCACGTTCAGTTTCACCGGCGACCTGTCGGTGCTGCTGGGCAAGTCGCTGGCCGCCATCCCGACCAAGGTCGGTGCCCTGGTGCACTCGATCAGCTCGCCGAACCAACCGCGCGACCCCGAAACACCGATCAGCGTGGTCGGCGCCTCCATCATCGGCGGGGACACCGTCGAGGCCGGGGTGTGGGTGGCGTTCTGGTTCTTTTTGGCGCAGCTGAACTTCATCCTGGGGGCGCTGAACCTAGTGCCGTTGCTGCCGTTCGACGGTGGGCACATCGCGATCGCGGTATTCGAAAAGATCCGCAACATGATCCGGTCGGCGCGCGGGCTGGTGGCCGCGGCGCCGGTGAACTATCTCAAGCTGATGCCGGCAACCTACGTAATCTTGATCGTGGTGGTCGGCTACATGCTGCTGACCGTCACCGCCGACGTGGTCAACCCGATCAGGCTGTTCCAATAGGAGACCAAATGACAAC
This sequence comes from Mycobacterium talmoniae, assembly GCA_002967005.1. Classification (GTDB taxonomy): domain Bacteria; phylum Actinomycetota; class Actinomycetes; order Mycobacteriales; family Mycobacteriaceae; genus Mycobacterium; species Mycobacterium talmoniae. Next base: position 2,886 of record PPEA01000706.1, on the reverse strand, counting down.
CGGCCTGGGTATGCCGACAGCCCCGGCGCCCACGCTGTCGCCGCGACGCAAAACCCGCCAGCTGATGGTCCGCGACGTCGGGGTGGGCAGCGACTACCCGATTTCGGTGCAGTCGATGTGCACCACCAAAACCCACGACATCAACTCGACGCTGCAGCAGATCGCCGAGCTGACCGCCGCCGGATGCGACATCGTGCGGGTGGCGTGCCCGCGGCAGGAGGACGCCGACGCGCTGCCGGCGATCGCCAAGAAAAGTCAGATCCCGGTGATCGCCGACATCCACTTCCAGCCCAAGTACATCTTCGCCGCCATCGACGCCGGCTGCGCCGCGGTGCGGGTCAACCCCGGCAACATCAAGGAGTTCGACGGCCGGGTCGCCGAGGTGGCCAAGGCCGCCGGGGACGCCGGCATCCCGATCCGCATCGGCGTCAACGCGGGGTCGCTGGACAAGCGGTTTTTGGAGAAGTACGGCAAGGCCACCCCGGAGGCGCTGGTGGAATCGGCGCTGTGGGAGGCGTCGCTGTTCGAGGAACACGGCTTCTCCGACATCAAGATCAGCGTCAAGCACAACGACCCGGTGGTGATGGTGGCCGCCTACGAACAGCTGGCCGCCGCCTGCGACTACCCGCTGCACCTGGGGGTCACCGAGGCCGGTCCGGCGTTTCAGGGCACCATCAAATCCGCGGTGGCGTTCGGGGCGCTGCTGTCGAAAGGCATCGGGGACACCATCCGGGTGTCCTTGTCGCTCCGCCGGTCGAGGAAGTCAAGGTCGGCACCCAGATCCTGGAATCGCTGAACCTGCGGCCGCGTGGGCTGGAGATCGTGTCCTGCCCGTCGTGCGGACGCGCCCAGGTCGACGTCTACACGCTGGCCAACGAGGTCACCGCCGGTCTGGAGGGACTCGACGTGCCGCTGCGGGTGGCGGTGATGGGCTGCGTCGTCAACGGCCCGGGGGAGGCCCGCGAAGCCGACCTGGGCGTGGCGTCGGGCAACGGCAAGGGCCAGATCTTCGTGCGCGGCGAGGTGATCAAGACGGTGCCGGAGGCGCAGATCGTCGAGACGCTGATCGAGGAGGCCCTGCGGCTGGCCGGTGAAATGGGCTCCGACGGCGCCGTAGAACACGGTCCGGATACAACTACGAGCGGTTCGCCCATTGTGACCGTAAGCTGAGCACAGCCGTGTGCGGCCGCCCGGCCGTCGGTTCGTAGTCCGCAGAAGGTCTGAAGTATGTCGGCTCCGCCCATCTTTCGTCTGGTCGATGAGCGACGGGTGTCGGTGGTGCGCGACCCCGCCGCGGCGTGGCGGGTCTTCGACGCCGACCCGGTGGGGTCGTGCATGGTGGCCGCCCGCGTTGCCGACCACGGCGGAGTCGAGCCCAGCGCCATCGGCGGCGAACTGTGGACCCGCCGCGGTGCCGACGAGTCGTTGTGCTACGCCGGGGGCAATCTGATTCCACTGCGCGGGGCCGCCGCCGACCTCAACGCGTTCGCCGACAAGGCGATGAGTATGTCGCGGCGCTGCTCGTCGCTGGTGGGGCGGGCCGAACTGGTGCTGCCGATGTGGCAGCGGCTGGAGTCGGGCTGGGGACCAGCGCGCGACGTGCGCGACCGCCAACCGCTGATGGCGTTACGGTCGATGCCGACGTGTCCGATGGATTCCGCGGTGCGTCAGGTGCAGCCCGACGAACTGGACGCCTACCTGGTGGCCGCGGTGGATATGTTCATCGGCGAGGTCGGTGTCGACCCACGACTGGGCGACGGCGGCCGCGGTTATCGCCGCCGGGTGTCCAACCTGATCGCCGCGGGTCGGGCCTGGGCCCGGTTTGAGCACGGCGAGGTGGTCTTCAAGGCCGAGGTGGGGGCGCAATCGCCGGCGGTCAGCCAGATCCAGGGAGTCTGGGTGCATCCGGAGCGACGCGGGCAGGGCCTGGGCAGCGCCGGCACCGCCATGCTGGCCGCGGTGATCGTGGGCACCGGCCGCATCGCCAGCCTGTACGTCAACGACTTCAACACCGTCGCCCGCGCCACCTACCAGCGGATCGGGTTCACCGAAGTGGGTACCTTCGCGACCGTGCTGCTGGACTAGGGCCGCCGGGTCGTCTGGCGTTGAGATTGCACTGAGGGCTGTGGATTTCGCGTCCACCCGCGACCCTGGACGCAATCTCAAACTCGCCGGGCCACAGCTCCAGTCGACCGCCGCGCCTACTGGATCTTGGCCGCGATCTTGTTGGCGATGTCGACGTTCTGGGTGGTCAGACCCGGCGCGCAGGCCATGACGTCGATGATGACGTTGGCGCGCAGCATCAGGGCGCGCCCGCACACGTTGCTACCGCCTTGTTTGGTGACGGTGATGGTGTATAGGCCCGGGGCGGGCATGCCTTCTTGGCCGAAGGTCCACGGCTGTGCCCCGTTGGGGTTACTGACAGTGAAAGTGCGCCCTGCGCACGCCTTCCACTGATCGGGCAGGCTCAACACGGTGGGCCGGGCGGCGTCTTGACTGGGGTAGGCGATGAGGCCTTGGGCCACCGACACCGCGTCATGGGTGGCGCCGACTTGCTTGACGACCTGTGACCGCGTATCGGACCAGCCGCTGCCGTCGTAGGTGGCGGCCTGGACCGGCATCCATGCACTCAGACAGCCCTTGTCGGAGACCGAACTCTGGTCGTCCCACAGGGCGTTGCGAACCGGGTCCGCCTGCAGCGGTGTGCCCATGATGCTGCTGACTTCGTCCGCGCTGAGCAACAGTCCGGCCAGTTCCGCGGCCGCCACCGCGGTCGGCGGCGGCGCGGCGGCGGTGGTAGTGGGGGCGGTGGTGTCGATTCCGCGCGGGGTTGTGGTGGTGCGGCGACGGTGGACGTGGTCGTTTCCGCCGGCCCGGATTGCCCGA
>PPEA01000705.1 GCA_002967005.1 Mycobacterium talmoniae | reverse complement strand
CGCCGTGGGTGGAGCAGTAGATGCCGTCCACGCCGCCGTCCTTGGCGCGGCGCGCATCGTCGGGGTGACAGATGCCCTTGACGATCAGCGGCAGGTCGGTCAGCGACCGCAGCCACGGCAGGTCGTCCCAGGTCAGCGGGTTGCCGAAGGTTTGCACCCAGGCCAGCACCGCGGCCTGCGGGTTCTCCTCCGGCGGTTGGGTCAAGCCGGCGCGAAACACCGGGTCGGACGTGTAGTTGGCCAGGCAGTGCCCGCGCAGCGGGGGAGAGTACGCCGTCGCCAGGTCGCGGGGGCGCCAGCCCGGCGCCCAGCTGTCCAGGGTGACGACGATGGCCTTATATCCGGCGGCCTCCGCGCGGTGCACCAAACTGGCAGCCAACTCCCGGTCTTTCGGCACATACAGCTGGAAGAACCCCGGCGTATCATCCAATTCGGTCGCCACGGCCTCCAACGGATCGGCACTGAACGTGGACAGCATCATCGGCACCCCGGTGGCCGCCGCGGCGCGGGCGGTGGCCAGGTCGCCGTGGCCGTCCTGGGCGCAGATCCCGATGACCCCGATCGGCGCCAGGAACACCGGCGAAGGTAGCCGCATCCCGAACAACTCCACCGACAGGTCCCGGTCAGCGGCGCCGACGAACATCCGCGGCATCAGCCCCCACCGCTCGAACGCGGTGACGTTGGCCCGCTGGGTGCGTTCGTCGCCGGCGCCCCCGGCGACATACGACCACACCGACGGCGGCATCGCGGCCTGGGCCTTGGCTTCCAGATCCGCGTAGGCCATCGGCAGCGACGGGGTGACCCCGCCCAGGCCCTGCAGGTAGATCTCGAACTGGTAGTCCCCGAATGCCATGCCGCTTAGCGTGGCAGGAGGGGCACTCGTTCTTCCACGGCTTTTCGCCCGCCGTCGCAACGCTGGCCGGGATGCCAGCGTTGGTGGTGGCCGTCTAGGCCCTCCGCTGCCTAGTGGACGCCGAGCCCAGCCAGGTATCGAGTCGCCTCGATTGTCGAGAAAGAGAGCGACTCGGCGCCGACATTGTTATCGGCACCAAGAAGGAGGCGAAAACTTCTCCTATGCGTGCAGTGAATCTGGGTGGGTGATGTCGACATACTTAGCCCCTGAACCTGCCCGGGTCAGATGGTGCAGCGCGGGTCGAGACTCTGCGTCAGGTATCCACAGCTGATCGCGATCACCGCCGAGTCGATGGGGATGACGACGGCGGTCGGCAGGGCGGAGCCTGAGCAGGGGATGCGGTCCCGGAGGGGGAGACCTTATTGTGCGTGCCAGCCGAGGTGTTGGTGTCCGGATCGGCGCGGTGGCCATGGCCGGTGCGTTACCACTGGTGGCGGGGTGCGCGACCGACTCGGCTACGCGTGCGGGCGCACCGACCAGCGCGGGCAAGCGCGGTGGCGTCGCCCCGACTCCGTTGCGTCGCCCACCGAACGGCAGATCCGGTGCGCACGGCGGATCGGCCGGGCCGGCCTCCGGCGATGTATCCACCGCCGGCTCGGAGGGCACCGAAATCGCTACGCCGAACGGTGAGTTCAGCGTGCAGGGCGCGATCTTGCAGAAGTACGCAGCGGTCGGCGGGCCCAGCAGTCGGCTGGGATTGCCGACGTCGGGTGAACAACCCGGTCCGGGTGACGGTCAGTACAGCGTCTTCGAGGGCGGTGCCATCTATTGGTCGCCCCTGACTGGCGGCCACGTCATTTGGGGCGCCATTCGGGGCAGCTGGGATAGCCAGGGCGGGCCCGGCGGGCCACTCGGCTATCCGACGACCGACGAAATAGCCTTTCCGGACGGTTGGCAACAGTCGTTTCAGCATGGGGTGATCACCTACACCGACCGCCCGCATATTCAAAGAACGCGGCATGGTCACAGCTGGTCGCGTTCGGCCGCATGGTCGCGATAACCGGAAGACGTTGACTACGGGCGGTTTTAGCGGTGCCGTGGGGCGCGGCTGCGGGAGGTCTTGACGAACTTCCCGCCGCCGGGAAGCAGAGGAGACTCAATGATGGGAAATTCGTTACGTGCCTCGCGAGCACTTCTGAACACGAAGGTGCTCACGGGACTCCTCGAGAGCGGACGCCTGCACGTCGATTCGCTCGACGCTGATCACCGAACCCTCTTACATTGTGCGGTGGACCTGGTCGCCGAAGAGGCCGCCGCCGTCCTGGTGGAGGCCGGCGCCGATGTCAACCGGCGCGACCGGTGGGGCAACACGCCGCTGTGGCGCGCGGTCTATCACCTCCCGCGCACCGACGCCATCGCCGCGCTACTGCTCGACCACGGCGCCGACCCGACAGCGAAGAACAATCACGACATCAGCCCCCTCGATTTGGCCCGCCGTATGGCGCGAGTGGTCATGACGGGGTCTCCTTCAGCTGGATGGCCACCGGGATGCCGGTGTCAAACCAATAACGGTGCAGTTCCTGGATTTTCGTTCGGGTGGGCAGCCCGCGAAGGTGCAGCGCACACTCGGCATAGTCGGTCGCGTGCACGGCGTCGCAGATCGCTGCCCGCGCACGGGCCAGTTCGGCGGCATCGGTGATCTCGTACGCGACGCCGTCGAACATGCCGCCCGGGATCCGCAGCCGCACCCTCGGGTCGGCGCGGATGTTCCACACCCACGCGTGAACCGCGTCCGGCCGCGTCACCGCCACGTGCGGCGGCCGCAGCGCCACCAGATACGCCCGTCGGCCCTGGCGGATCACCCGGACGCACTTGCTGCGCAGCTTGCCGGTTTTGCGCCCGGTCGTGGTCAGCACACCGAATCCGGCAGGCGGCGACCACCGCAGCAGCGGCAGCATTAACCCGCTGAGCACGCGGGCGTCACGGCGCGTACGCAGCAGCCGTCGGTGCCTTCCGATTTCCGCGGCCGCGGCATCGCGTACTCGGTCGGACTCCATGAACCGATCCTGCACCGCCCCGCCCGAGATCGCGACCCCCGCACCGCAAGTCCATCACCGGGAAATCGCCGATTGGACGAGGAGTTGCTGCTGCGCAGCGTCCACCGTCTGCGCCAGCAGCACGGCGATGGTCATCGGACCCACCCCGCCGGGAACCGGGGTGATGAACGACGCCCGACGCGCTGCGCTGTCGAAGTCCACGTCACCGACGTTGCCAGGGTTATAACCCGCATCCACTACCACTGCGCCGGGTTTGAGTGCACCACCGTGGACCAGTCGTGGACGACCCACGGCCGCGACCACGAGGTCCGCTCCCGCCAGGTGCGCATCGAGGTCACGGGTGCGGGAATGGCAGACCGTCACCGTGGCGTCGCGCCCGAGCAGCAACGCCGCCATCGGCTTACCGAGGATGGGGCTGCGCCCCACCACCACCGCGTGCCGCCCCGCCAACTCGACGCCGTAGTGATCGAGCAGGCGGATGATCCCGCCCGGCGTACATGAGGCGAAGCCCGGCTGACCGAGCGCCATGGCCGCGAACGACGCCGAGGTCACCCCGTCCACGTCCTTGCGTGGGGCGACGGCGTCGAACGCCGCGCGTTCGTCGATGTGCGCGCCCATCGGGTGCTGGAGCAGGATGCCGTGGACGGCCGCGTCGTGGGAAAGGCCGGAGATCGTGTCCACCAACTCCGAGGTGCAGGTTTCGGCGGGCAACCCGACGTGGCGGGTGCCGAGCCCGAGCTGTTCGCAGCGCCGTCGTTTCATCCGCACATAGGTCACCGACGCGGGATCATCACCCACCAGAACGGTCGCCAGCGTCGGCCGCACACCCATTGCGGCGACCAGGGATTCGGCGCGAGAAGCGGTGTCGGAGTTGATCGTTGCGGCCAACTCGACACCGCGCATCACAGTAGTTTCGTTCGGCACGGGTCCTCCTGGGCTCGAATCGAGTTGCCCAGGCGCACGGCGAATCAGCTGTGGTCGCTCCCCGGTGGTGCTCCACCTTCCGCGCCAGTCACGACCACATCAAGCCTACGGCACTCCCAGAAGGGCTCGTTGGAGCCTGCTGGCGCCGGCTGCGCCTGTGGATAGCGGGAAACACCGCGCGGGCTAGCGTGCGATGGTTCGCGGTATGCGGCAGCCGTTCATCGGTAGTGAGGAACTGGCGTGCGGTGCGCTCAACCGCCACCAGTTGCGGACGCGCTACCGTGCCGTGTTTCCGAACGTGTACCTGCCCCAGCAAGTCCGGCCGTCGCTTGAGCAGCGCGCACTTGCGGCCTGGCTGTGGTCGGGACGGGAAGCGGTCATCGCCGGGATGGCGGCGGCCGCGTTGCATGGGGCCAAGTGGGTCGACGATGACCTTCCGGTGGAGTTGATATATCCCAACCCGCGCCCGCCTCCTGGTGTCGTGACCCGCCGAGAGCTGCTGCTCGAGGGCGAGACCCAGGTGTTGGCGGAGCGCACAATCACCACACCCGAGCGCACCGCCTTCGACCTTGGTCGGCGGGGGCCGATCCGTGCGGCGGTTGCCCGCCTGGATGCGCTTGCCCAGGCCACGGAACTGAATTTCGCTGATGTGGCGCTCATTGGCCACCGACATCCCCACACGCGGGGGCTGCGCCAACTAGAGCGCGTCCTTGACCTGGTCGACGCGGGTGCCCAGTCACCGAAAGAGACCTACCTGCGGCTCCTTCTGGTCGAAGCTGGCCTGCCGCGGCCGCAGACCCAGATCCGGGTGACGACGGAAGACGCGGTGTATTACCTGGACATGGGGTGGGAGGAATACCTGGTTGCGGTCGAGTACGACGCGACCAACACCGGACCGACCGCTGGCAGTTCGTCAAAGACATTCGGCGACTGGAGACCCTGGAACGAATGGGGTGGATCGTCATCCGGGTGGTCGCCGAGGACCGCGCCGCTGACATTGTGCGACGGGTGTGGCGAGCGTTGGCAGCCCGCGGATTGACTGTGCGCTGAGGGCGTTGACTGTGCATCCAGGGCGGGCCAGGCCGTCCGTCGCCGCCCAGGTTGCACAGTCAACGCGCGCGCCCGCCCAGGTTGCACAGTCAACGCGCGCGCCCGCCCACGATGCACAGTGAACGCCCAACGGGCGACTCAGAACGTCGACATGGGCCGCACCGCGTTGGCCATATCCACCAGCGCGTAGCGGTGCGCCTGGGTGGGCGCCGACCCGG
>PPEA01000704.1 GCA_002967005.1 Mycobacterium talmoniae | reverse complement strand
GAATCCGGTGAGCAGCCGTCGCGTGAGCAGGAGCGGCCGGCACCGCCGCCGGGCTGGGTGCCCCCGCCACACGCGGTCGCACCGCCGCCGAATTACCGCCCGCCGCAAGCGTTCCGGGTTCCACCACCACTGGACGAGGCCGAGTTCACCGACCGGCACCAGCGCACGCCGCAGGCGGGGTGGCGGCGCACCGTGCACAAGGCCACCGCCGGACAGGTCAACCTAGGCCCGTCACGTAAGGAGCGCCGGCGGGAGCATCTGCTGGCGCAGATCCGGCAACCCATTACGGGGGACTTCCGCATCGCGGTGTTGTCGATCAAGGGCGGCGTCGGGAAGACCACCACCACACTGGGGTTGGGGTCGGCGTTGGCGATGGTGCGCCATGACCGGGTGATCGCCGTGGATGCCAACCCCGACCGCGGCACGCTGGCCGAGCGGGTCCGGGACTCGTCGACCAGGTCCACCGTGCGTGACCTGCTCTCCGATCCGCATATTCACCGCTACGCCGACGTGCGCAACCACACGCTGATGGCCACCAGTCGGCTGGAAGTATTGGCCAGCGAGCAGGATCCCGCGGTCTCCGAAATCTTCGGCGATGCCGATTACCGGCGCACCGTCGACATCTTGCGGCACTACTACAACATTATCTTGACCGACTGCGGCACCGGTATCATGCACTCGGCGATGTCGGCCGTCTTAGACATGGCGCACACCATCGTGCTGGTCAGCTCACCAGCCATGGATTCCGCCCGTAGCGCCTCGGCCACCTTGGACTGGTTGATGCAGCACGGGCATTCGGGGCTGGTGCGCGGCGCGCACGTGGTGCTGAGCGCCTCGCGACCCGGGTCGGCGGCGTTGAAGCTCGACAAGCTCTACGAGCATTTCGAAACTCGCTGTCGCTCTGTTCATCTGATTCCGTTCGACCCGCATCTGAGCGAAGGGGCTGACGTCGACCTCGGGCTGCTCAAACCGGCGACCATGGACGCCTATCTCGATCTGGCCGGTGCGGTGGCAGAGGACTTCGGCCGGCTGCGGGCACCTCGCGAGCAGCAATGACAGCCAACTCAGCCAACAGCAAGTTGCCCGCACTGCGTCGCGAATAGCGAAATTGTCAGACCCGAATGCGCGAGTAGGGCGGGTGACACACGATGGAACTCAACGATGAATACCCTTGCGGCTTGAGACAATTCGCTTGTCGATGACAAACAGGCTCGGTAACGCCGAGGGCCACCCATCTCGTGAACAGGATACGTATCGGTACCGTTCGGCGAAGCGTTCGCAGCGGCGGGTCGGTATCGAACGGCTTGACCGGCTGGATGTGATCGGGCTGCCGGACAAGGCGATCGGCCCGGCCAAGCAGCGCAACCCCCGTGTTGAGAACCTGGCTCGCGGGCTCGCGCCGCGCACGGATAGGAATCGGATTCGCTGTCGGCGCCAAATACCACTCCACGATGTGGCGGGTCCTGGCTTGGGTCACCGAAACCGATTGACACACCAGCGATTGACGTGCCTGACGCTCAGGTCGTCGAGTTGGGCTACCCCGCCCGCAAGGCTGGTCGGCGGCCACCCACCTGCTGATCCCGCGGGTGCGGCTAGCCCCCGAACAGTTCCCACCGATCCGCGCTCGCGGCGCTGCCGCACCCTGCATCCCAACCAGCGCGCGTTGCCGCTGTCCAAACTCATGCACGTCCGATGCGATCTACGCCTACTCGTTGATCGCGACCAACCTCGACGTCGCGGCGGTCGAGCACTCGTCCGACACCGCACCGGCGGCTCCTAGCCGCTCCAGACCGGCTGATCCAACGTAACCGATCATCCGCACACCCGAAGGTATTCACCGAATCGGGCCAGACCCATCGGGGCTGACGCATCCGACCCTGTTGGACTTCCAGCGGCCGAATTATCCTCTGATGCCTTGGGCCAGACCCCGATCCAGCGCGGCCATGTCGTCTTGCTGCTGGACCCCGTCTACCTGTATCGCCGAAAGCTCGTGGATTATGTCCTGAAGGCATGAGTCGATCTCGTGGTGTGCCGCGGTGATTTCGGTCCCAGTCGTCCCCTTGAAGCCCTCCGGCAGATCCACCTGGAATACTTGGCGGACCGTGTCAGTTAGTTCACTGACATTATCGATGACTCTTTTGATGTGGTCCAAGCCTTCATGGGCCTCGGAGAAATTATGGAAAACGAGGTCGTCGCCGCCAACAGTCATGTAACTATCCTTTCAGAGATTTCCATACGATATGTTCAAATCGGATACTTGCGCAAACACGTCTAAGTGCAGTCCTATTATGTCCCGGACCCGGCCTGCGCGGCGATCTGATCTCCGGCGCTGTGAGCCTGTTCCTTGATGGTATCCAACCGCTGGACGACTTGCCTGATGTCGTCGTACTTTTCTTCTATTTTTCGACCAAACAAGGTGGCGTTATGGCTGCGCCACGGACCCAGGGTGAGGTCGTCTGCTTCTTGCTTAATTCTGTCAGCCAACTCATGCGCATGTCGGACGTGCTCGTCGATGTCTTGCAGCGCCTTTTTAACTTGCGCTGGTTCTAATGCGACCAGACTATTTTCTGTCATCGGCTTCTCCTTCTTGCTTTTCCGAACGTGATACCGGGCAATGTTAACTCCTAGAAAACGCTTTCGTTTCTGTGATGTCTAGAAACACCCCCATCCGCCGTCAGAAAGCTCGACCAGTTGCCCAATCGCCTGCCCGATCGCATGGTCCGATCCCGGCTTCAGCGTGCTCCACAATTGTCCACTGGGCGAGGCGCTCGGCGCGCCGACAATCCGACCCCGTTTGGTATAAAACACCCCCACAGCCGCCGGACGCCGCGAAATGCGGTCGGCGTCGGCCGACAGCGCGTAATAGACGATCTCAGCGAACGCCGCCCGGGATGCCAGCGCCGAGCCGAGCAGCATGGCCGCCCGCGGTTCGGCACCTAAGGCCCGGATCCGGTCGGCCAGCTGCGCGGGGTCATGGGTTCCGCTCAGGTTTTGGCTCATCGTCTCCAGCGGCGCGCCCACCGGCGTGACCTGGGCGGCCTCGGCCCGCGGCAGCTCCGCGAGCAGCGCCCGGGTGACGGTATCCAAACCACCATCACCCTCGATCACCCGCAGCGCGATCTCGTTGCCAACCCGGCGTGCCAGCACCGCGAGTCGACCGCGCCGCACCAGGGCCAGCCGGGCGATGCCTTCCGGGGTAACCAGCCGCATGGCCAATTCGCGATCCGGCCGTTGCAGGGCCTGCAGCAGCGGCACCAGCTCGGCCGACACTTCCCCGTCGGTGATCAGGCCGCGGGATACGAGGGTGCCGGTGGCGTGGTCGAGCGCCGCGGTAAGCATCTCCACGGTGCCGTGTCGGGGCCGGATGCCCAGTACCACCGGGAAGCTCTGGATCCCGATCCGCGCCGCGATGGCCTGCAACTCGTCGTCGGTGACGGTGTACTGCGGCGGGGCGGCGGTGGTCATCGGCTCGCCTCCCGATCTCCACCGATCACCGGCGGCGACACCCACCGGTCGGACACCTGCTGCAGGGTGCGTTCCGGCTCGTCGGCGAAGCCTCCACCGTGCGTTCCGGCGCGGCCAGTTCATCGAAGATGCCGGTGTTGGGTCCCCAACTGACATTGGACACGGTGAACGGCGCATCGTTTTGCTGCGCCGCCGGCAGCCAGGACTGCCCGGCGCTATCCGAAAGTCCGGCACCCGGCTCGCCGCCGCCCTCCATCGGGGCCGCCGGCCGGACCGACTCGTGCTCACGCTCCTGGTTGTTGCCGCGCCCCATCGCACCCATCGGGCCGTAGGCGCCGCGGCCCATTCCGCCGCCGCTGCCCGAACCGCCGTTATTGAACGGGGTCTTTTTCAGATCCTTGGCTTCTTCGCTGGTCTTGATCGGGGTGGCCATCATCGGCGTCAGCTGCCGCGGCGCCTTGCCGCCGCCGCCGTGGCCGCCGCCGCCCTTACCGCCGGATTTACCCTCTTTCTCGGACTTCAACGCGTCGCCGTTGACGACCTGCGGAGGCAGTGGCTGCTCCCACGGCTCGGCGAATTCGGCGACGGCGTCTTCGTAACGGGTCATCACCGTCGCGGCGTCCGCTTGGTCCGCGTTGGCGGCCTCGTCGAACTCGGCGAAGGTGCCGTTGAGGATCGCGCCGTTGTAGGCCCCCAGCGACGCCATCATGTCCTGGGTCGCCTTGGCCTCGATGGCCTCCGAGACACTCGGCATGGACAAGATTGCCACCGTGTTGGCGACCGCGGCTTCCTCGATGCGTTGCCCGTTGCCGGCCGCACTCAACGCGAACGCCTGCAGCCACTTACCGAACTCCACCAGCTTGCGGGCCACGGCATCGGAGCCGTCGCTGCGCCACGAGGCCTGGAACCGCTCGATAATCTTGTCGTAGTCGGCGGACACCCGGGCGAGTTCGTTGGCCACCCGGATCCAGGCCGCCCCGGCTTCGCCCACCGAGGCGGGGCCGGGGCCATCGGTGAGGTCGCGCGCCAGCTGTTCAGTGCTCCGCGATTCCCACACCACATTGGTGAATCCCATGCTGCGACCTCCCCCCTTTACCTATTTCACTTGACTCGGACCGAAATCGACCATTTGCTGCGGCGAATCAGGCCAGGTCCGTCTCCTGGATCCGGCCCGAATGCCCACGCAGCGTCGCCGCCACTTCCGTCAGCTCAGTAGCGGTCTGATCCGACGCCTTGGTAAACGACGCGTGGACCTCGTTGGTCGTTTTGGCGACCCGTTGCGACACCTCGTCGCGGCCCGACGCCACCACGGTGAGGTTGGGCGCCTCGGTTTGCATAACGTGCTGTACCCGCTGGGCCAGCTCGTCGATTTGCTTGGTCACGTCACCGACCTCACCGGGTCGGATTGAGATGTCACTCTTCTCGGCCATGTCCGTACTCCTTAGATTCGTAGTTCAACATCGGGGTCCGCATGGGGATCGGCTTCGCCGATCACCGGCGGCGCGACGGTGCCGAGATCCCCAACGATCTCCCCGCCCTGATCCGAGGTATGCAAGAACGACGCCGACGTGTGGCTGCCGTTGCTGGCCCCCGCTTTGTTGCCGGCGGCCCCGGCCATACCGGCGCCGCCCATCATGCCGGCGCCGCCCATGCCGGCACCCCCGACCGCC
>PPEA01000703.1 GCA_002967005.1 Mycobacterium talmoniae | reverse complement strand
GCCCCCTACCCGCTGGCCACCGCCGAGGATCTGGCCGCCACCGTCAAGCTGGTCGAGGACACCGGCGCCCGGATCGTGGCGGCCCGCGGCGACGTCCGCGACGCCTCCTCGCTGGGTGACGCGCTGCAGACCGGCCTGGACCGGTTCGGTCGGCTCGACATCGTGGTGGCCAATGCGGGGATCGCGCCGATGCAGTCCGCCGACGGCTGGCGCGACGTCATCGACGTCAACCTCACCGGCGTCTACCACACCATCGAGGCCGCGATCCCGACGATGATCGGCCAGGGCGACGGCGGTTCGATCGTGCTGATCAGTTCGGCCGCCGGCCTGGCCGGTATCGGCAGTCACGACGCCGGTGCCATCGGGTACACGGCCGCCAAACACGGCCTGGTCGGACTGATGCGGGTGTACGCCAACCTTCTTGCCCCGCACAGTATTCGGGTGAACTCGGTGCACCCGGCCGGGGTGGACACGCCGATGATCAACAACGAGTACATCCGGGGATGGCTGGCGGAGCTGGCCGAGCAGACCGGGGCGCCGCCGGATATGGGCAACGCGCTGCCGGTCCAGGTGTTGCAGGCCGAGGACATCGCCAACGCCGTGGCTTGGCTGGTGTCCGAGCAAGCCCGCTACGTCACCGGTATCACCTTGCCGGTCGACGCCGGGTTCGTGAACAAGAGGTAAGCCGATGGTGCGAAACCCCGCGGCGCAGACCGCGTTCGGGCCGATGCTGCTGGCCGCGGTCGAGCAGCATGAGCCGCCCGAGCGGCGGCTGGTGGACGACGATCTGGCGGAGCCGTTTTTGCCGGCCCGGATGCGCTGGCTGGCCGGCGCGACGCGGTGGTCGCTGCCGCGTCGGCTGCTGATCGCCGCCTCGCAACGCACCGGGCCGGGGCTGTGGGCCAACCTGGCCTGCCGCAAACGCTTCATCGGCGACAAGCTCGACGAGGCGCTCGAGGCGGGGATCGACGCGGTGGTCATCCTCGGTGCCGGCTTGGACACCCGGGCCTACCAGGTGACCCGGCGGGCCCGGATCCCGGTCTTCGAGGTCGACCTTCCGGTCAACATCGCCCGCAAGGCGGCGACCGTGCGCCGGGTGCTGGGCTCCATGCCGTTGTCGGTGCGGTTGGTGGCGTTGGACTTCGAACGCGACGACTTGCTGACCGCGCTGGCCGAACACGGGTACCGCACCGACTTTCGCGCGTTCTTCATCTGCGAGGGCGTCACCCAGTACCTGTCCGAGGACGCGGTGCGCCGGACCCTGGCCGGGCTGCGGGCCGCGGCGTCGGGCAGCCGGCTGGTGTTCACCTACGTGCGGCGCGACTTCATCGACGGCGCCAACCTCTACGATTCGCCGACGTTGTACCGCAGCGTGCGCCAGCGCCGGCAGCTGTGGCATTTCGGTCTGCAGCCCGAGGAGGTCCAAGAGTTTCTGGCCCCCTACGGATGGCGGTTGGCCGAGCAGGCCGGGGCCGAGCAGTTGCTGCAGCGCTACATCGAACCCACCGGGCGCGACCTGACCGCATCCGACCTGGAATGGTCGGTGTACGCCGAAAAGGAGTGAGCCGCCGCTTAGACCTCGATCACCGACGGCACGATCATCGGCTGGCGGCGGTAGGTCTCCCCCACCCACTTGCCGACCGTGCGCCGCACCGCCTGAGCGATCCGCACCGGGTCGGTGACGTTGTCGGCGGCCAGCGCCTCCAGTTCGGCCTCGACCTTGCGCGCCGCGGGTTCCAGCGCCTTGGGGTCCTCGGAGAAGCCGCGCGAATGCAGGTGCGGTGGCGCGGCCGGCTTGCCGGTGCCCCGATGCACCACCACCGTCACCGCGACGAAACCGGCCGACAGAATCAACCGCTCACCCAGCGTGGCGTCCCCGACGTCGCCGGTGATCAACCCGTCGACGAACATCTTGCCGACCGGTACCGCACCGGCGATACTGGCCACCCCGCCGACCAGGTCGACGCTGACCCCGTTCTCGGCCAACAGAATTGATTCCTGCGGCACCCCAGTGCGGGCCGCCAGCGCGGCGTTGGCGCGCAGCATCCGCCAGGTGCCGTGCACCGGCATCACCTGGCGCGGCCGCACCCCGTTGTAGAGGAACAGCAGTTCCCCGGCGTAGCGTGCCCGGAAACATGCACCCGGGCTTGGGCGTTGGTGACCACCCGGGCGCCGATCTTGGACAGCGCGTCGATCACTCCGTAGACGGCTTCCTCGTTGCCCGGGATCAGCGACGACGACAAGATGATCAGGTCGCCGGCGGTCAACGTGATGCTGCGGTGCTCACCGCGCGACATCCGGGACAACGCCGACAGCGGTTCGCCCTGGGTGCCGGTGGTGATCAGCACCACCTGTTCGGGGCGCATCATCTCGGCGGCGCCGATGTCGATCAGGTCCGAATCGGCCACCCGCAAAAAGCCCAGTTCGCGGGCGATGCCCATATTGCGCACCATCGACCGGCCGACGAACGACACCCGCCGACCCAACGCCACCGCGGAGTCGATGATCTGCTGTACCCGGTCCACGTTGGAGGCAAAGCAGGCCACGATGACGCGGCCCCCGGCGCCGCGGATCAGCCGGTGCAGCGTCGGGCCGACCTCGCTTTCGCTGGGCCCGACCCCGGGGATCTCGGCGTTGGTGGAGTCGCACAAGAACAAATCCACCCCGGCGTCGCCGAGCCGCGACATGCCGGGCAGGTCGGTGGGCCGGCCGTCCAGCGGCAACTGGTCGAGCTTGATGTCCCCGGTGTGCAAGACGGTGCCCGCACCGGTGTGCACGGCGATGGCCAGCGCGTCGGGCACCGAGTGGTTGACCGCGAAGTACTCGCATTCGAACACGCCGTGGGTGCTGCGCTGGCCCTCGGCGACCTGATGAAACACCGGTTTGATGCGGTGTTCCCGGCATTTGGCGGCCACCAGCGCCAGGGTGAACTTCGACCCGACCACCGGAATGTCGGGCCGCAGCTTGAGCAGAAACGGGATCGCCCCGATGTGGTCCTCGTGGGCGTGGGTCAACACCAGCGCCTCGACGTCGTCGAGCCGGTTTTCGATGTGCCGCAGGTCCGGCAGGATCAGGTCGACCCCCGGCTCGTCGTGGGTGGGAAACAGCACCCCGCAGTCGATGATCAGCAGCCGACCCAGGTGCTCGAAAACCGTCATGTTACGGCCGATTTCGTTGATGCCGCCCAGCGCGGTGACCCGCAGACCGCCGGAGGTCAGCGGACCCGGCGGCGTGAGATCCTCATTCACCGAAAATCACCCAAGCACGTTGGCCGCACGCATGTCGGCGGCCAATTCGTCGACCTGCTGGGGGGTGGCGGCCACCTGCGGCAGCCGCGGGTCCCCGATGTCCATGCCCTGCAGCCGCAGCCCGGCCTTGACCATGGTCACCCCGCCGGTGCGGCCCATCGCGTTGCACAGCGGCGCGATCGAGAGGTTGATCTTGCGGGCGGTGGCCACGTCCCCGGACTGGAACGCCGACAGCATTTCCCGCAGCTGACTGGCCGCGAAGTGGGAGATCACGCTGATGAACCCGGTGGCGCCCATCGCCAGCCAGGGCAGGTTCAGCGCGTCGTCGCCGGAGTAGTAGGCCAGCCCCGTTTCGGCCATGATCTGGGCGCCGGCGTGCAGATCGCCCTTGGCGTCCTTGATCCCGACGATGTTGGGGTGCTCGGCCAGCTCGAAGATGGTGTCCGGGGCGATCGGCACCACCGAGCGGGCCGGAATGTCGTAGAGCAGCACCGGCACCGTGCTGGCGTCGGCCACGGCGGTGAAATGCGCCCGCAACCCGGCCTGGGAGGGCCGCGAGTAGTACGGGGTGACCACCAGCAACCCGTCCGCGCCGACGCCCGCGCAGGCCTCGGCCAACCGGACGCTGTGCTCGGTGTCGTTGCTGCCGGCCCCGGCGATGATGCGGGCCCGGTCGCCGACCGATTCCACCACCGCCCGCAGCAGGGTGAGCTTCTCGTAGTCGGCCGTGGTGGGCGATTCGCCGGTGGTGCCGGACAGCACCAGACCGTCGCACCCGGCGTCGACCAGGTGGTTGGCCAGCCGCACCGCGGCCTCGGTGTCTACCGAGCCGTCGGAACCGAACGGCGTCGCCATGGCAGTCACCACGGTGCCCAGGCTGGTGGAGGCGTCGAAACCGCTGGTACTCACGGTCCTAAGGGTACCTGGCGGGTTGCCCACCCCTGCCGCGAGCGTGCGTGTCCCCGGTCGACACGCCGCACAAATTCCCGGATCGGCGCACGTTCGCGCCCCAAGACCCGCCGCTCAGGCTTCGGTGGCCAGCGGACTGGTCGCCACCTCGGTGCCGTCGGCCAGGGTGGTGATCTGGAAATCGCCGAACACCGCGGGCGCGACGTCCACCAGCTGGCGCAGACACGCGATGGCCAACCGGCGGATCTCGACGTCGGCGTGCTCGCTGGCCCGCATCGCGACGAAATGCCGCCAGGCCCGGTAGTTGCCGGTCACCACGATGCGGGTCTCGGTGGCGTTGGGCAGCACCGCACGGGCGGCCTGACGTGCCTGTTTGCGCCGCAGCACCGCATTGGGCTGATCAGCGAACTTGGCTTCCAGCTTGCTCAGCAGGTCGGTGTACACCGACCGGCTGGCGTCGGCGGCCGCGGCCAGGATCTGCTGCAGTTCGGGATCGTCGTCCAGGCCGGGCGGCACGACGATCTGGGCGTCGGGCTCGGGCACGTAGCGCTGCGACAGCTGGGAGTAGGAGAAGTGCCGGTGCCGGATCAGCTCATGGGTGCACGACCGGGAGATCCCGGTGATGTAGAACGTCACGCTGGCGTGCTCCAGCACCGAAAAATGCCCGACGTCGATGATGTGCTGGACGTAGCCGGCGTTGGTGGCGGTCCGCGGGTTGGGCTTCGACCAGCTCTGATAGCAGGCCCGGCCGGCGAACTCGACCAGCGCCGCACCGCCGTCGGCGTCGGTGCTCCACGGCACGTCCGGCGGCGGAACGAACTCGGTCTTGGCGATCAGTTGCACGCGCAGCGGCGCCGTTTCGGCCACGACGCCCCACCTTAGCCGCACCCCTTGCCGTCATCCGCTGTTAGTCACTAACATGTTATTAACTAACATGAGGGAGGTGCGCCATGGCGACCGAAGTCTTGGTGGTGGGGGCCGGACCGACCGGGCTGGCGCTGGCATGCGGGCTGACGGCGGCCGGCGTGCAGGTCCGCGTCGTCGACGCCG
>PPEA01000702.1 GCA_002967005.1 Mycobacterium talmoniae | reverse complement strand
CGCGGCCCGTCGCTGCTCACCCGGATCGCGGTGACCGCGTCCCGGCCGGCGATTGCCGCGCTGCACCGGGTGCACTCCGGCCACGTCGGCGATTACGTCGCGTGGATGTTCGTCGCGCTGGCCGTGCTGGCCGGCGCCCTCGCCGGGCAACTGCGCTAGGGCGCAATTCGTGCGCGGGCCTCAGTATTTCCCGAAGACCAGGGCGACGTTGTGGCCGCCGAACCCGAACGAATTGCTGATCGCGTAGCGGTAGTCGCCCGGGCGCGGATCCCCGGCCACCACATCCAGGTCGATCTCGGGGTCGAGGGTGTGCAGGTTCAACGTCGGCGGGATGACGCCGTCCCGCAGCGCCAGCACGGTCAGGATCGCCTCCACCGCGCCGACCGCGCCGACGGAGTGACCCAGCGCGGCCTTGGGCGCGTACACCGCCGGCTTGTGGTCACCCAACGCATTGTCGATGGCCTTGCATTCGGCCAGATCACCGATCCGGGTGCCGGTGGCGTGCGCGTTGACGTGGTCGATGTCGGTGGGCACCAGCCCGGCCAGTTCGATCGCCCGGGTCATCGCGTAGCCGGCGCGCTCCCCCTGCGGGTCGGGGGCCACGATGTGGTAGCCGTCCGAGGTGATAGAGGCCCCCATGATGCGGGCCAAGATGGTGGCGCCGCGGGCCTTGGCGTGCTCCTCGGTCTCGATGACCAGCAGGGCGGCGGCCTCGCCGAACACGAACCCGTTGCGGTCCTTGTCGAACGGCCGGCACGCGCCGGCCGGGTCGTCGTTGGTGGTCGACATCACGATGCGCATGGCGGCGAATCCGGCGATCGGCACCGCCTCGATCCGGTTCTCGACCCCACCGCAGATCGCGATATCGGCCTCGTCGTAGACGATGTCGCGCCAGGCTTGGGCGATGGCTTCGGCGCCCGACGCGCACGCCGACACCGGAGTGCACACACCGGCCTTGGCGCCGCGCTCCAGCCCGATGGCGGCGGCGGACGCGTTGGGCATGTACATCTGCACGCCCAGCGGGTTCACCCCCTTCATGCCGCGGGCAACCATGTCCTGGTATCCCCAGACCAGCTGCTCGGGTGAGCCCAAGCCGGTGCCCACCGATACCATCAGCCGGTTGGTGTCCACCTCCGGCGCTCCGGCGTTCTGCCAAACCCGCCGGCCCAGCACCGTCGACATCTTGCCCAGATACGACAGTCGACGCAGCTCCACCCGGGTCAGCTCGTGGTCGAACTCCTCGAGCAGATGCCCACCGATGCGCACCGGCAGGTCGTACTCCTGCACCCACGGGTCCTCCAGCTTGCGGATCCCGCTTTGCCCGTCCAGCAGCTTCTTCCAGGTGTTGTCCACATCCGTTGCCAGCGCGGTCGTCATCGCGACGCCGGTGACAACGACATCAGGGAAACCGTTTCCGGTCGAGAACCGAGCCATGGTGTCGCCTCGTTTCGTTCGCTGCTACTTGATCAGGGTGAACTGCCCGACGTTGCTGATTCCTTTCCGGAACAGGCCCGCGCAGCCGGTCAGGTAGTGCATGTAGCGCTCATAGACCTCCTCGGACTGGATCGCGATGGCACGGTCCCGGTTGGCCTCCAGGTTGGCCGCCCAGGCTTCCAACGTCCGCACGTAGTGCTCCGGGAACAACTGGACCTGCTCAAGGGAGAACTTCGCGGCCCGCGAAAACTCGATGATGTCGTCCTCGCCGGCCATCTCGCCGCCGGGGAAGATCTCGGTCCGCAGGAATCGGATGAACCGCAGGTCGCTCATCGTCATCGGGATGCCGTGCTCATGGTGGTAGCGCTGGGTATGGGTGAAGATGCTGTGCAACAACATTCGGCCATCGTCGGGCAGGATCTGGTAGGCGCGGTCGAAGAAGGCGGCATACCGGGTCTTCTTGAATGAGTCGAACGCCTCGATGGTGACGATGCGGTCGACCTTCTCGTCGAATTCTTCCCAGCCCTGCAAGCGGGCCTCGGCGTGACGTTTCGTCGGGAGCTCGGCCAGCGTCGCCGCGCTGTAGTCGCAGTGGTTGCGGCTCAGCGTGATCCCGATGACGTTGACGTCGTAGCGCGTGACCGCCCGGACCAAGCCGGCGCCCCACCCGCAGCCGATGTCGAGCAGCGTCATGCCCGGCTCGAGGTTGAGTTTGCTCAACGCCAAGTCGTACTTCGCGTTTTGCGCGTCCTGCAGACTCATGTCGTCGCGCTCGAAGTATGCGCAGGTGTAGGCCATCGACGGGTCTAAGAACAACGAAAAGAACTCATCGGAGATGTCGTAGGCCGCCTGCGACTCGTCGTAGTACGGTTTCAGATCGGTCATTGGTCGCCACCTTTACGCCGCGGGTTTGACCATCGTGAATTGGCAGACGTTGGTGTAGCCGTCGCGGAACAGTTCGCGGCAACCGGTCAGGTATTTCATGAAGGTCTGATACGTCTGCTCACCCTTCAGCTCGATCGCCTCGTCCCTATGTGCTTCCAGGTTCTTCGCCCAGGTATCCAACGTGCGGACATAGTTCGACCCGATCAGGTGGTGGCGGGTGATCTCGAAGCCGGCCTTGGTGGCGTGTTCGTCGACGATCGAAATCTGCGGCAACCGGCCACCGGGGTAGATCTCGGTCAGGATGAAATGGATGAACCGCAGCAGCGACATCGTCTTTTTCAGCCCGAGTCGCTCGCCCTCCTCGGCGGTGGGCACCACGATCGAATGCAGCAGCATGACGCCGTCATCCGGCAGCACGTGGTAGCACATCTTGAAGAAATCGTCGTAGCGCTCGTAGGTGCGGGCCCCATCGGCGAAGTGCTCGAAGGCCCCCAGCGACACGATGCGGTCCACCGGGTCGCTGTACTGTTCCCAGCCCTGCAGTCGCACCTCCTTGGACCGCGGGCTGTCCATCTCGGCGAACTTCTGCTGGCAGTGGGCGAGTTGGTTTTCGCTCAGCGTCAGTCCGATCACGTTGACGTCGTATTTCTCGACCGCGCGGCGCATGGTGGAACCCCACCCGCAGCCGATGTCGAGCAGCGTCATGCCCGGCTTCAGCCCCAGCTTGCCCAGCGCGAGGTCCACCTTGGCCATCTGCGCCTCTTCCAGCGTCATGTCGTCGCGTTCGAAATATGCGCAGCTGTACGTCATCGTCGGGTCCAACCAAAGTCGGAAGAAATCGTTAGACCGATCGTAGTGCGACCGAACGTGATCGACATCGGGTTTCAATTCGGTGCTACTCATTTGTGCCTCCCGGTGTGTCATAACCAGAATTTCAACGGTGCTTATAACCGGGCGCCGCCGGCGAAACGGTCGGATGGCCGGCCCAGCCGCCGGCCTCAGCTTTGTTCGCCGCCTCCCGCGCCCAGCGTGCGCTGCATGTCCGGCTTCATCGCGACCAGTTGGGCATTCCAGTAACCCCAGCTGTGCACGCCGCTGCTGTCGATATTGAATGTGGCATTGTGTCCGCCGGCGCCGGTGTAGGCGTTCTGGAAAGCGACGTTGCTTTGCAGGATGATCTGTTCGATGACCGTGCCCGGCAGGCTGCCCTCACCGATTTCCGACGGGCTGCCGTTGCCGCTGTACACCCACAGCCGGGTGTTGTTGGCGGCCAGCTTTCCGGCCTGAACGGTGGGGTCGTTGCGCTGCCATCCGGGGCCGCCGGCCGGCCCCCACATGTCTTCGGGGTTGAAGCCGCCCTCGTCGTTCATCGCCAGCTTGATCAGGCCCGGCCCGTCACCGCTGGACGGGGTGAGGTAGGCCGACAGCGAGGCGGCGTAGGCGAACTGTCCGGGATGGTAAGCCGCCAAGATCAGCGCCGAGGATCCCGACATCGACACCCCCACCACCGCGTTGCGACTGGACCGGACCCCTCGACCGGACAGGTAACCGGGCAGTTCACTGGTTAGGAACGTTTCCCACTTGTAGGTTTGGCCGTTCGCCGACCCGTACCAGTCGGTGTAGAAGCTGGCGCGTCCGCCGACCGGCGCCACCACCGAAATGCCCGACCCGGCGTACTCGTCGAATGCCGGCGTTTCGATGTCCCAGCCGCTGCGATCCTCGCGGGCCCGCAGACCGTCGAGCAGGTAGACCGCGGATGACCCGCCGCCCTGGAACTCCACGGTGATGCTGTGGCCCATCGAGGGCGACGGAACTTGCAGGAATTCCGGCGCCGCCGCCCGGGCGGGTGGTGCAGTCCCTACCAAGCCAACTAATCCGGGCAGCGCAACGGCCAGACCGGCCGCGCGTGTCAGTCGGTGCCGCCAACTCCTACTATCCGCATCCATGATTGTCCCCTTTCACCCGGCGGGAGTACCCCGCCGGAGTGCGACCGAATCCATTCAGTACTGGGTATGGAGAAAGTCAGCACTGCGGACCGAGAAAGGGGGGGAGCGTTCGAAAGCGGGGCTCATAGGGTTCCTCCGTCGCGCGGTCGTCCCGCGCCGTGGTGACACCCGCCCTGCTGTCTGAAGACAGACCACGGACTTTTCTTTCCTAGCAAACATGGGTCACTTTGTCTAGCAGCTTGCTCAGCGATCACCGCCACCGTTTACCCACTCGCCAACCGCACCGGGGAGCCCCGCCGCGATCGGGGGTCGTTGCCCGTCGCGGCCCGGCCAGTCCACTGGGCAGAGAAGGATTTTCGGTTGCCCTAGCCGGTGTGGTGTTCGGGCTGCTCGGGGCGGGGGGCGGCCCCGGCACGGACTGCCGAAAATTGGCTGTTTGGGGTGGTGTCGACGTGGGCACCTATTGCGCATGACTGCACACCACATCGCTCATCTTCTCGGCCCCGCGGTGGTCACTGCGTGGGGCCTCAGCGCTTCCGTTCTTGCTTCCGCCATCCCATCCGCGACCGCCGAGTCGTGCCCCGACACGGAGGTGGTGTTCGCCCGCGGCACCGGTGAGCCACCCGGGGTCGGGCCCACCGGGCAGGCGTTCGTCAACGCCTTGGGCGCACGCCTGGGTAAACCGTTTGCGGTGTATCCGGTCCGCTACCCGGCCAGCGACGAGTGGGCCACCGGTGTCGACGGGGTGCGCGACGCGGGCGCCACGTCGTTTCGCGGGCGACCAACTGTCCCAACACCAAGATGGTGCTCGGTGGTTACTCCCAGGGCGCGGCGGTGATGGGCTTCGTCACCTCGCCGACTATCCCGGATTGGGGTCGATCCGGCGACGGTGCCGAAACCTCATCCAGCCCGACGTGGCGGATCACGTCGCCGCCGTCGCTG
>PPEA01000701.1 GCA_002967005.1 Mycobacterium talmoniae | reverse complement strand
CCGGGCCACGGTCCGCTCGACGAAAACATCCCGCGGCCGACACCGCAGCCCGGCGGCACGGGCGCGCGCCGCCACGTGCATCGACAAGATACTGTCGCCACCCAGCTCGAAGAAGGAGTCGTCGACCCCCACCCGGTCCAGCCCCAGCACCTGGGCGTAGATGCCGGCCAGGATCTCCTCGGTGGGGCTGCCCGGAGCCCGATACCGGCCCGCCTCGGTGTATTCCGGCGTCGGCAGCGCCCGCTTGTCAAGTTTCCCGTTGGGGGTCAGCGGCAGCTCGTCGAGCACCACCACGGCCGCCGGAACCATGTACGGCGGTAACTGTTCGGCTAGTGCGGCACGCATCCCGGCGGGGTCGGCACCCCCGGTGACGTAGCCCACCAATCGTTTATCCCCGGGATGGTCCTCACGGGCGATCACCACCGCCTGCCCCACCCCGTCCAGCCCGGCTAGCGCCGCTTGGATCTCACCCAATTCGATGCGATACCCGCGGATCTTGACTTGCTCGTCGGCACGGCCGACGTACTCCAACTGGCCGTCGGCACGCCAACACACCACATCCCCGGTGCGGTACATCCGCGCCGCCGGTCCCCCCAAACGGACACGCCACAAACCGCGACCCCGTCAAGGCCGCCCGACCCACATACCCACACGCCAACCCGCCACCAGCGACATACAACTCGCCGGCCACGCCCACCGGAACGGGCCGCAACCACTGATCCAGTACAAACAACGCCGCCCCCGGTACCGGCGAACCGATTGGCGGAACACCCATTCCGGGGGCCAACGGCGCGCTCATCGACGCATACACCGTGGTTTCGGTAGGGCCGTAGGCGTTGACCATCAGCCTGCCCGACGCCCACCGGTCGACCACCTCGGGCGGGCAGGCTTCGCCGGCCACCACAAGTGTTGTCGACTCCAAACCCTCCGGCGACAGCATCGCCGCTGCCCACGGGGTCTGGCTTAACACGCTGACCCGTTCGGCAATCAGCAAGGCGTGCATGTCGTCCGGTGAGCAGGCCACCGATTCGGGAACCACTATCAGCCGGCCGCCACCTAGCAGCGCGCCGAAGATCTCCCACACGGAGTAGTCGAACGCCAACGAATGACACTGCGTCCACGCCCCCGCGCGCAGCAGATCGGTATCGGTCAGGGCCAGCAGTTGAGTCACGTTCCGGTGGGTGACGGCGACGCCCTTGGGCACCCCGGTGGTGCCCGACGTGTAAATGATGTAGGCGATGTCGTCGGCGGCCGGTGTCGGCAGCGCGGTGCCCGGGTAGCCGTTGATGCGGGGATGGTTGATATCGATGACCGGCCCATCAAAGCCACCTAGCCGCGGGAGTAACTCATTGGTGGTGATCGCCGTGATGGGCGCGGCGTCGTTCAGCATGAACTCGATCCGCGCATCGGGATGCATCGGATCGATCGGCAGATACCCCGCCCCGGACTTCAACACCGCCAAAATCGCCACGATCGCCTCGGCCGAGCGGGAAAACAACAGCGCCACATACTCCCCCGGCCCCGCACCCTGGCCGACCAGCACATGCGCCAACCGAGTCGCGGCCTCATCCAACTCCCGGTACGTCATCGACCGGCCCGCAAAGGTCAGCGCCACCGCCTCCGGCGCCCGCGTCACCTGCTCGGCGAACAACACCGGAATCGACACCGACGTCGTGGCTGGCGCCGATAGCACCGCCCGATTACCCCACTCATCCAGCCGGGCGTGCTCACCCCCATCCAGCAGATCAATCGACAACAACCGCCGCGCCGGATCGGTCATGACCGCTGCCCCAAATCCGCCGTCATCGCCGCCAACACCCGCTCGAACCGCTCGATCAACGTCTTGACCCTCGCCGCATCGAACACGGCGGTGTCGTACTCGATTCGAAGACCCAGTTCGGTGCCCGGCACGGCTTGCAGCGTGAGCGGGTAGTGGTTGTATTCGCGGTTGGTGAACTCGGTGATGGCCAACCCGTCGGTGCTCGACAACTCGGCGGTGTCGACCGGATAGTTCTCGTAGACGAACAGGGTGTCGAACAGCTGGTCGTGGCCGGTGATGCGGTGAATCTCGTGTAGCGCCAAGTGCTGATGCTCAAGGGTGCGGGCGTGGACGGTTTGCAGCTGGTCGAGCAGGTCGGCGGTGGTGGTGGCCGGGGTGATCTGCGCCCGCACCGGCACGGTGTTGATGAACAAGCCCACCATTGAGTCGGCGCCGGCCAGATCGGTGGGGCGCCCGGAGACCGTGACACCGAAGGCGACGTCGTGCCGGCCGGTCAGCGAGGTCAGCAGCAGCGCCCAAACCGCCTGCAGCACCGTGTTGACGGTGGTGTGACACGAGCGTGCCAACTCGCTCACCGCCCGGGTGGTCTGCTCCGAGATGCGGAACGATTCCGCGCCTCGGGTGCTCAGTCCCACCCGGTTCGGCGGACCCACCAAGGTCGGGGTGTCAAACCCGGCGAACACCTCCCGCCAGGCCGCCTGCGCGGCCGCGCGGTCTCGCTCGGCCAGCCAGGTAACAAACCTGCGGTACGGCACCGGTGCGGGCAGCCGCTGCCCGTAATAGCCGGCGAAGATTTCCCGCAGCAAGATGGGCGTCGACCAGCCGTCGAGCACGATGTGGTGATTGGTCAGCACAAACCGGTGCCGGTCTTCGGCGACGCGAATCAGCGCGGCCCGGTAGGCCGGCTGGCCGTTCAGGTCGCTGACCGCGACGCGCTCGGCAGCACACAGCCGCTGAACTTGCGTATCGATGTCGCCGTGACCGTTTCCGGTGTGCAGCTCGACATAGCGCCACCCCACCGCCGGATCGGCCGGAATGACCTGCACCGGCTCGCCGAACTGATCGCAGAACCGGGCGGCCAGGTTGGGATGCCGATTGACCACCGCCTGCACGGCATCCCGGAGCCGTTGCGGATCGAGCCGGCCGGTCACGGTGAAGTCCAGCTGCACCGCGTACAGTTCACCCGCGTCGCCGGGGTTGTGCCCGTTGGTGTCCGGCGTGCTGCTGGCGTGAAAGAGCAGGCCCTGCTGCAGCGGGGTCAGCGGCAACACGTCGGCGACCCGATACTGCTGGCACAGTTCGTCGATTTGCTGCTGGCTCAACCGGGCCGGCGCAATATCGGACGGGGTCAATCCGCCGCCGCCGCGGCGCACATACGCGCAGATCCCGGCCAGGGCCTCGAACCACAACCGGCTCAACCGGTCGATCTGGGCCTGGTCGAGCGCCGAGGGCGCCCACGTCCAATTGGCGTGCAGGCGCGGGCCGGTGTCGGTGTCGAGGGTGGCGGCGTTGAGCTCGACGGTGTGCGGCAACGGGATCGGGAGCGCCGCGGCCGCGCCGGTGACCGACAAACCGTCCGGACCGATCCGCCACAGCTCCTCGGACATTTCGCCGGCCGTACCCAACCGGCCCAGGTAGTTGAACCCGATCACCGGATCGGATTCGGGCAGTTCGACGTCGGGGTTGAGGTAGCGCAGCAGCCCGTAGGTCAGCCCGTCGGGCAGGGCGCGGAGTTGTTCTTTGGCGTCTTTGATCAGTGGCCCCAGCGCGGCGTCGCCGGCCGCCACCTGCGCCCACGACAGTCCGGCGACAGTCAGCGCCACCGGGTACTTGGTGGTAAACCAGCCCACCGTGTGCGACAAATCCACATCCGGGCCCAGCTCCTCGTCGCGGCCATGGCCCTCCACGTCGATCCCGATCGGCGTGCCGCGACGGTCCCCAAACTCGGCCAACGCCAACGCGAACGCGATCAACAAGATCTCGTGTACGCCCGCGTGGAATGCCGCGGGAACCTGCCCCAGCAGCATCCGGGTGGTCTCGGGGTCATCGAGCGGCACCGCCAGGTGCCCGGCGGTGGCGTAGGTATCCACGTCGGGTCGCACCGTCGGTAGCGCCGCCGGGGTGGCCGCCGCCTGCCGCCACACCTCGGCCTGGCCCAGAACTTCCGGATCGCGGGCGTGCTCGGCCAGTAGCGACGCCCACCGGGCAAACGAGGTCCCTGATGTCGGCAGGGCCACCGGCTGGGCGCTGCGGTGCTGGGCCCATGCAAGGTTGAGGTCCTCCAACAGGATCCGCCACGACACCCCGTCCACGGCCAGGTGGTGAATCATCAACACCAACCGGCCGGTGGCGCGCTCCCACACCGCGCTGAGCATGACCCCGGCGGCCGGGTCCAACCGGGCCTGGGCCTGCACCAGCACCGCATCGGACAGCGTGTCGACCGTGTGCAGGCATTCGCGCGCGTCCACCGAACCGGCCTCGGGCACCGTCAGCGACCAGTCGCCTGCCCAGTCGTCGACGCGGAGCCGCAGCATCCCGTGCCGATTCAGCAAGGCCTGCAACAGCACCACGACATCGGCGTCGGTCACCCCCGCCGGGGCCTGCACCACCATCGTCTGGTTGAACTGTTCCACCGGGCCGCCGACGTCGTGCAGCCAGCGCATGATGGGGGTGGCCGCCACGGGTCCGATGCCCTCGTCGACCGGGCTGTCGCTACCGGTGGTCACCGCGGCGACCCGGGCCAGCCGGGCCACGGTCTGTTCGACGAACACGTCGCGCGGCTTGAACAGCACCCCGGCGGCCCGGGCCCGGGCCACCAGCTGCATCGACAAGATGCTGTCGCCGCCGAGATCGAAGAACGAGTCGTCGACCCCGACCCGCTCCAGCCCGAGCACCTGGGCGTAGATGCCGGCCAGCAGCTCTTCGACGGCGTTGCCTGGGGCGTGATAGTGGTCTGCCTCGGTGTATTCCGGTGTCGGCAACGCCCGTTTGTCGAGTTTGCCGTTCGGGGTCAGCGGCAGCGCGTCGAGCACCACCACCGCGGCGGGCACCATATAGTCGGGCAGTCGCTCCGCCAGCTTCGTGCGCGCGGTGGCCGGATCGGCGGTGCCGGTGATGTAACCCACCAGCCGCTTGTCGCCGGGGCGGTCCTCGCGGGCGATCACCACCGCGTGCTGCACGCCCGCGAGTGCGCTCAGTGCGGCTTGGACTTCGCCCAACTCGATGCGATACCCGCGGATCTTGACCTGCTCGTCGGCGCGGCCCAGATACTCCAGTTGGCCATCGGCACGCCAGCGCACCACATCCCCGGTGCGGTACATCCGCGCGCCCGGACCCGCGAACGGGCACGCCACGAACCGCGACCCGGTCAACGGGCCCCGGCGCACATACCCGCCAGGCCAGCCCGGCGCCGGCCACGTACACGCTCCCCGACCACCCCGGCTCGCACCGGTCGGAGCCACTGGTCCAGCCACGAAGAACGC
>PPEA01000700.1 GCA_002967005.1 Mycobacterium talmoniae | reverse complement strand
CAAGATGAGATCCGGTTTGGCCGGCGGACCCCAGTACCGGTCGTTGCGGGCCAGCAGGATCGCGTCGCGCTGCGGGTCGATGTTCTCCACCCGGAATTGGCCGCCGGTGACCGGCAGCGCCCGGGCCAGCCCGGCCGGGAAGCCGCCCGGCACGTCCTTGACGATGTGGGCGGGCAGCAGATTGCTGAACAGCTCCCGCCACGCCGGGTAGGGCTGGGCGAACGTCACGACCGCCTGTTTGCCGCCTTCCACCGACTGCACCGAGGTGATCAGGTCGTAGCCGGCGGGATCGACCACCCCGGGCTGGCTGACCATCTGCTGCCACAGGTACCAGAAGTCGTCGGCGGCGATCGGGGCGTTGTCCGTCCAGGACGCCTCCGGCCGGATCTTGTAGGTCACCGTGAACGGATTCTGGGAGGTCACCGCCGCCGACACCAGCAGCGTCGGATCCATCTCCCAACGCGACCCCGTCGCGGTGGCGGGGTCGGGAATCGGGCGAAACGCGCTGGGCAACACCAACGCGCTGATCGCCGCGTTGACCGACGACAGGTCCGACACCAGGTGCGGGTTGAAGCCGGCCCCGATCCAGTCGATGCCGACGATGATCTGGTTGATCCGCTGCGGCGGCGGCACCGTGCTCTTCGACGTCTCGCTGCTCTGCGGGGCCGGCGGCGGGTTGACCGTGCACGCCGACATGGTCAGCAGCAACGTCGACACCAGCGCGCCCAGCGCCACGCGGGCGCGGTGGTCGGGTCTCGGCACGCCCATCAGGGTATCGGGGGCGGTTCGTGAGGCCGTGGGCGTCCTTAACGTCACCCGCGCGGCGCGGCGCCAGCCTTGGCGCGGGACCGGGCCCGCGCCCGCAAGTTGGCGTCGAGCTCCACCTTGCGGACCCGCACCACCTCCGGGGTCACCTCCACACACTCGTCCTCGGCGCAGAACTCCATTGCCTGCTCCAGGCCGAGCTCCAGCGGCCGGGCCAGCGTCTCCATCACGTCGGCGGTCGACGACCGCATGTTGGTCAGCTTCTTCTCTTTGGTGACGTTGATGTCGAGATCCTCGGCGCGCGGGTTGATCCCCACCACCTGGCCCTCGTAGGTGTCCTCGCCGGGTTCGACGAAGAACTGGCCACGGTCGGCCAGCTGGATCATGGCGAATGGGGTGATCGACCCGCTGCGGTCCGAAACCAGCGACCCCGTGTGCCGCGCCTTGATTTCGCCCGCCCACGGCCGGTAGCCGTCGAAAACGGCGTTGGCGATACCGGTGCCGCGGGTCAGCGTGAGGAAGTCGGTGCGGAAACCGATCAGGCCGCGGCTCGGCACGATGAAGTCCATCCGCACCCAGCCGGCGGCGTGGTTGGTCATCTCCTCCATACGTCCCTTGCGGGCGGCCATCAGCTGGGTGATCGCGCCGACGAACTCCTCGGGGCAGTCGATGGTCATCGCCTCGAACGGCTCGTGCAGCTTGCCGTCGATGGTCTGGGTGACGACCTGCGGCTTGCCGACCGTCAGCTCGAAGCCCTCGCGACGCATCTGTTCGACCAGCACCGCCAGCGCCAGCTCACCGCGGCCCTGGACCTCCCAGGCGTCGGGCCGGCCGATGTCGACAACCTTGATCGACACGTTGCCGACGAGTTCGGAGTCCAACCGCGACTTCACCATCCGCGCGGTGAGCTTGTGGCCGGAGACTTTGCCCGCGAGCGGGGAGGTGTTGGTGCCGATGGTCACCGAGATCGCCGGCTCGTCGACAGTGATGCGCGGCAACGCGTGGGCGTGGTCCGGATCGGCCAGCGTGTCGCCGATCATAATCTCGGGGATACCCGCGACCGCCACGATATCCCCGGCCGTCGCCTCCTCGGTGGGGGTCCGCTCGACGCCCTCGGTGACCAGCAGCTCGGTGATTTTGGCGGTGGTGATCACCGGATGGCCATCCACCTCGCGCATCCAGGCCACCTGCTGACCCTTGCGGATGCGGCCCTTGTAGATCCGGATCAGCGCCAGTCGACCGAGGAACGACGACGCGTCGAGGTTGGTGACCAACGCCTGTAACGGGGCCTCGGGATCACCCTGCGGCGGCGGGATGTGCTCGAGCAGGACGTCGAACAGCGCATCCAGGTTGTCGCCGTCGGGGTTCTCGCCGTTGGCCGGTTCGGTAGTGCTGGCGATGCCGGCCCGGCCGGAGGCGTAGAGCGTAGGCAGGTCGAGCGCCTTCTCGGCCGCCGCTTGCGCCTCGTCGTCGAGGTCGGACGCAACATCGAGCAGCAGGTCGTGGCTCTCCTCGACGACCTCGGCGATCCGCGCGTCGGGCCGGTCGGTCTTGTTGACCACCAGGATCACCGGCAGGTGCGCGGCCAGCGCCTTGCGCAGCACGAACCGGGTCTGCGGCAGCGGGCCCTCCGAGGCGTCGACCAGCAGCAACACCCCGTCGACCATGGACAGCCCGCGTTCCACCTCGCCGCCGAAGTCGGCGTGGCCGGGGGTGTCGATCACGTTGATGACGGTGACGGTGCCGTCGCCGTGGTGGCGATGCACCGCGGTGTTCTTGGCCAGGATCGTGATGCCCTTTTCGCGCTCCAGATCCCCGGAGTCCATGATGCGTTCTTTGGCGTCGTCACCGCGGACGTGCAGCGCGCCGGACTGTCGCAGCATGGCGTCGACCAGGGTGGTTTTGCCGTGGTCGACGTGGGCGACGATGGCGACATTGCGGAAGTTCACCTGGTGATTCTCGCAGCGCAGGCGGCTAATCGCGAAAACGCGGTGACCGGGGTCACGCTCGCCGAGGTCGACGCCAGCGTGATGCCTTCGCGCACTTTTCCGCGCCAGCGTCGATCTGGGCGTCGGAGACCCGCGTGTCGGGCTGTGGACGGCCTACGCGTTGACGTGCTCCCCGCCTTGAATGGCGGGGATTCCCGCGCGGCTATGCCGCGGTTGGGGTGCTTCCTGTTTCATCGCCCTGTGCCTCCCGAGTGGTGGGAGGACTTAGCGGGGCTCCACAGGCGTTTCGTCTCTCCGCCCGCCCGGCGGCGAGAATGACTTTGGCGGCGTTGTGGTCGCGGTCGTGGACCACTCGGCACGCCGGGCACGTCCACTGCCGGATTTGCAGCGGCAGTTCGTCGAGCCGATGCCCGCATGCTGAGCAGGTTTTGCTCGACGGTAACCACCGGGACACCGTGTGTAGGGTGCGCCCGTAGCGGTCGGCTTTCTCGCCGATGATCCGCACGAACTGGCCCCACCCCGCATCTGAAATCGCCCGAGCGAGGCGACGGTTTTTGACCATGCCCACGATGTTGAGATCCTCGACGTGGATCACCTGGTTCTCGCGAACCAACGCCAAAGCCTGCTTGTGGTGATAGTCCCGCCGCGCACGAGCGACCTCGTTGTGCGCGACCGCGACCTTGCGCCGCGACTTGTCCCTGTTGTTCGATCCTTTCTGCCTGCGGGACTTCTCCCGCTCCAACCTGGCAAGCTTGCGCAGCTTGCGATCCAGATGCTTCGGATTCGCTATGTCGGTGCGCCGCCCATCTGTTGCCGCGATGGTCGCCAACCGGGTGATCCCCACATCCACCCCGGCCTCGCGTTCCACCGCCGGCAGCGGTGTGGCAGGCACGCCGACAACGAAACTGGCATAGAAATGACCGTCCGGTTCGGCGATGATCGTGACGCTCGACGGCACGCTGGGCAACTCCCGTGACCACCGCACCCGCACTTCGCCGACCTTGGCCACAAACAACCGGCCGTTGGGCTTCAGGCTGAATCCGTTGCGGGTGAGCCGAAACGACTGCCGGTGATCCTTGCGGGACTTGAATCGGGGCCGGCCGACCCTGCGGCCCTTGCGTTTCCCGCTGGTCGAGTCGAAGAAGTTGCGCCAAGCGCGGCGGGAGTCGTTGACCGACTGCACCAACGCCACACTGGGCACCTCGCACAACCAGGCCCGCGCCTCGGTGGTCTTCGCCTGGGTGATCACCCGGCGCTGGATCTCGCTGTCCGACAACTTCACCCCCGCCCGATAGGCCTCGGCGCGCACCCGCAGCGCGTCGTTGAACACCACCCGGCAACATCCGAACACCCGCGCCAGCATCGACTGCTGGGCCGGTGTCGGATCGATGCGATACCGATAACGCATCTGCATACCGACACCGTAGAAGAGCCCACCGACAATGCAGACCTACCGCCGCGCCCGGCACAGCGTGTCGCTGCTGCACACCCACCTCGTATCCGTGACCAACTACCAGCGCAAGGTGTTCAACGACGCCATGCTCAGCTACGCCGAACACATCACGGGCAGCGTGTGCGCCGAACTCGACATCGACCTGAACGAATTCAACGGCGAGGCCGACCACGTTCACCTGCCAGTGGCCTATCCACCCACCGCGGCGGTATCGGCCCTGGCGCAGCACCCCAAGAGCCGCGCCGCCCACGCCGTGCGCCGCGAGTCCACCGGCGCGCGTGTCCGTGCCCGCATACGCGACCACCTCTGGTCGCCGTCCCACTTCGCGGTCTCCTGCCGAGGCGCACCCTTGTCGATCAATAAGCAGTACATCGACGGACAAACCCGCCCACTCTAAACGGCGGGCTCCGCCCGCCGAAAAGCGGGATGGGCTCACCCCGGACTGAAGTCCGACGCTTGCGCCCAAGACGCCGGTCACTACTGACCGGTACGGGCGGGCGCCTAGACTCGGCGGTGATGTCTGAGCCTCGCGATACCGACCCCGACCTGACCGCCGCGATCCGCGCCGCGCTGGCCAAGGTGATCGACCCCGAGCTGCGGCGCCCGATCACCGAACTCGGCATGGTCAAGGGCATCGAGGTGGGCCCCAACCGCGAAGTGAACGTGGGGATCTACCTGACGATCGCCGGGTGCCCGATGAAAGCCGAGCTCAGCGAGCGGGTCACCCGGGCCGTCACCGACGTTCCGGGCACCGGCGCGGTCACCGTCACCCTGGATGTGATGAGCGACGAGCAGCGCACCGAGCTGCGCAAACGGCTGCGCGGCGACGCCGCCGAACCGGTGATCCCGTTCGCCCAGCCCGGCTCGCTGACCCGGGTGTACGCCGTCGCGTCCGGCAAGGGCGGGGTGGGCAAGTCCAGCGTGACCGTCAACCTGGCCGCGGCGCTGGCGGCCCGCGGGCTGTCGGTCGGGGTGCTCGACGCCGACATTTACGGGCACTCCATCCCCCGGATGATGGGCACCACCGAGCGGCCCACCCAAGTCGAGTCGATGATCCTGCCGCCGATCGCCCACGAGGTGAAGGTGATCTCGATCGCGATGTTCACCCAGGGCAATACCCCGGTGGTGTGGCGGGGCCCGATGCTGCACCGCGCGCTGCAGCAGTTCCTGGCCGACGTGTACTGGGGTGACCTGGACGTGCTGCTGCTGGATCTGCCGCCGGGCACCGGCGACATCGCCATCTCGGTGGCGCAGCTGATCCCGGGCGCGGAAATCCTGGTGGTGACCACACCCCAGCTGGCCGCCGCCGAGGTGGCCGAACGCGCCGGGGCCATCGCACTGCAGACCCGCCAGCGCATCGCCGGGGTGGTGGAGAACATGTCCGGGCTGCTGATGCCCGACGGGTCGACGCTGCAGGTGTTCGGCGAGGGCGGCGGTGGCGGCGGGACCGTGGACAGCGA
>PPEA01000070.1 GCA_002967005.1 Mycobacterium talmoniae | reverse complement strand
GGCGGCGATGGCCACGGCCCGGGCGTCTTGCGCCTGCTGATGCGAACGGCGGAACCCCGCCACCCCCGGCAGCGGATTACCCGCGGCGACCCAGGGGGCGTCGGTGGATTTCTCGATGGCGGCCCGCAGCCGGGCCATCGCGGTCGGCGCAGCGCTGCCAGACAGCGGAATCCACCCCCAGCCGGTAACCCGATCGACCGGGACAAACAGCGAAAGATCGCGGGCGCCAAGGCATTCGCCGAGCTTCTGCACGAAGCGTTCCAGCGATACCGGCTCGCCGCGCTCATAGGATTGCGGGCACCAGACCACCACCGCCAGGTGGTGGCGTTGCAGCGGGTAGCGCAGCGCGGTCGTCATCGCGTCGGCGTCGACGTCGCCACCGGCCAGCAGCTCCCGCACCTGCAAGACGCGCATATTGTTGCGGTTGGCCAGCCACCGGTCCCGTTCGTCCTGATAGCTCGCCACCACCTGCTGGGAGATCTGGTCGATGTATTCGAACGAGACCCCCTCCATCAGGTCGTAGACGGCGAGCCCCAGTGCCGGGTCCAGCTCGGCGGCACGGATCTCGTCGATGACGATGCGCAGCGTCGCCCGGTGGCCCAGCCGGTACGCCCGCGTCAACGCATTGACCGACACCTCGCGCTGCGCCAGGCGGCGGGCGTATTCCAGCGCGGGCGTCGGCGGCTCGAGGTGCTTGACCGGGATGCCATGGCGGATCGAGGAGAAGAACGCCTCGACGCTGGCGGCCGCGGTGTCGGTCAGCAGCTGCAGCAGTTGCGCATCACCGCGCAGCTCGGAGATCTCGGAGACCACCAACTGCTGGATGTCGGCGGTGATGTCGGCGAGCTTGTCGTAGAGCCGACCGACGACCGTGGCCGCGGCCTCGGCAACCACCGCCTCGTCCGTTCCCCCGGTGTCCGCCATGAGCAGACCGTAGTTCCGGACCGCGGTTTTGTCTCCGGAAGACACGATCCGCGCCCGTCCGGCCCCGGTGAGCGTGCGCGGAAACGGGATTTCACCCGGCGTGTTGACCGGGGACACGCACGCTCGCGGCTATAGGCGCTCGATGATGGTGACGTTGGCGGTGCCGCCGCCCTCGCACATGGTCTGCAGGCCGTAGCGCCCGCCGGTGCGCTCCAACGTGTTGAGCATGGTGGCGAACAGCTTGGCGCCGGTGGCGCCCAGCGGGTGTCCCAGCGCGATGGCGCCGCCGCTGGGGTTGACCTTGGCCGGGTCGGCCTTGATCTCCTTGAGCCAGGCCATCACCACCGGGGCGAAGGCCTCGTTGATCTCGACGGTGTCGATGTCGTCGATGGACAGCCCGGTCTTGTCCAGCGCGTACCGGGTCGCCGGGATCGGGCCGGTCAGCATGAACACCGGGTCGGCGCCGCGGGCGCTGATGTGGTGGATGCGGGCCCGCGGGGTGAGCTTGTGCTCGGCGACCGCCCGCTCGGAGGCCAGCAGCACCGCCGACGCGCCGTCGGAGATCTGGCTGGCCATCGCGGCGGTCAGCCGGCCGCCGTCGATCAGCGTCTTGAGCCCGGCCATCTTCTCCAGCGAGGACTCACGCGGGCCCTCGTCCACCCGGAACGGCCCGGATTCGGTGTCCACGGTGATGACTTCGTTGTCGAAGTGGCCGCCGCGGATCGCCGCGAACGCCCGCTCGTGGCTGGTCAGCGCGTACCGCTCCATCTCCTCGCGGGACAGGTTCCACTTCTCCGCGATCAGCTCCGAGCCGCGGAACTGCGAGATCTCCTGGTCGCCGTAGCGGTGCAGCCACTGCGTGGACTCGTTGGTAGGCGAGGTGAAGCCGAACTGCTCGCCGACCGTCATCGCCGACGAGATCGGCACCTGGCTCATGTTCTGCATGCCGCCGGCCACGATCAGGTCCGCGGTGCCGGACATGATCGCCTGCGCGCCAAAGGAAATCGCCTGCTGGCTGGAGCCGCACTGCCGGTCCACGGTGACGCCGGGGACGTCTTCGGGATAGCCGGCGGCCAGCCAGGACAGCCGGGCGATGTTGCCGGCCTGCCCACCGATGGCGTCCACGCAGCCGGCGATCACGTCGTCCACGGCGGCCGGGTCGACGTCGACCCGGTCCAGCAGTCCGCGCCACGCCAGGGCGCCCAGGTCGACCGGGTGCACCCCGGCCAGCGACCCGCCCCGTTTGCCGACCGCGGTGCGCACCGCGTCGATGACGTAGGCCTGGGAGATTTCCGCCATATCAGACTCCTTCTGTTCTGGCCGCCGGGGCGGTGATGCCGCCCAGGACGATGTCGAGATAGTGGCGGCCGACCTGTTCGGCGCTCAACGGCCCGCCGGGCTGATACCAGCGCACCGACACCCAGGTGGTGTCGCGGATGAAGCGGTAGACCAAATCGACGTCGAGGTCGGGCCGAAAGCAGCCCTCGGCGACGCCTTGGCGCAGCACCTCGACCCACATCTTGCGCTGCTCCTTGTTGCGCTCGTCGACGTAGCCGAACCGCGGTTGTGCCGCCAACCGCTTGGCCTCGTCCTGGTAGATCACCACCTGCGCGTGCCGGTGCTCGATCGCCTCAAACGACGCCATGAACAGGCCCTTGAGCCGCTCCAGCGGGTTGGGTTGGCTGGCCACGATCTCCTGGTAGCGGGTGAACAGCCAGTCCAGGAAGCCGCGCAGCACCTCGTCGACCATCTCCTCCTTGGAGGAGAAGTGGTGATACAGGCTGCCGGACAAGATGCCGGCGCTGTCGGCGATGTCGCGCACCGTGGTGGCACGCAAACCGCGTTCGGCGAACATCTCGGCGGCCAGCTCCAGCAGTTCGTCGCGCCGGCTGTTCGCGTGACTGGCCTCTCGGTCCACCCCGCCAGGGTATCAACCAAGCGCTTGCTCGGGCTAGGGCAGGGTGGTGCTCGGCGAGTCGTGCGGCGATAACGGGTTACAGCGCGCCGTAGCTGGCGGTGACCCAGCGCAGCGGGTCGGCGCAGCGGAACGGGGCGATACCGCGCGGGTTGAGCCGATTACCGACCGGCGGCTGACCCAGCGCGGACACCACGAAGTACCGGTACGGCAGCAGCACCCCCGACGACGGGTTCTCCACCGCCGCCACGATCGAGCCGCCGTGCAGGCGCAGCAGCAGGCTGCGCACCTCCTCGTGCAGCAGCCGCCCGTCCATCTCGTCGTACTGGCGCGCCGAGGAGCTGTCCCGCATGAACGCCGCCCCCGGATTGGACATCACGTGGCTCCAGGCGGACCCCTCGACCTCGGTGAGCACCCGCAACGCGTCGAACTTCGACAGGATCACCGCCAGCCGGGGCCGGCCCGCCCCCACCGCCAGCAGCAGGTTGCTCAACACCGAGCGCGGGTCCCCGCCGCTCCACGACTGCGGCGGCAGCAGATCGTGCAGCTGGTCGCGGATCACCTGCACCCGCAGCGGGTCGAACATGAAAAACACCGCATCGGCCTGGCCGAAGAACCGGAAGTGGGTGGCGTGCAGGTTGCCCGACTCCAGATCCTCCCCGGCCACATCCCGCAGCACCACGTAGCGGCGCACACCCTGCCAGGCGCCAATCGAAAAGACCAGCGGCTCACGCTGATACGACGCCTGGGTGTGCGCCGCCGGCGTCGGCGGAATCAGCCCGCGCTGCACGAACAACGGCCGCTCATAGTTATTGGCGTAGGCGGTCGCCGTGGCCGGGGTAGCCGGCTCCATCGACACCCCCAGCTGCTCGCACAGCAGCTCGAGCTGTTTGATCAGCACCGCGATGTACAGGCTTTTGCCGGTGGCCCGGGCCCCGGCCATCGCGATGCAGATGGCCTGGCCCTGCCGCCACCCGTTGGGCAGCATGAAATGGCACACCGGGCAGATCTCCACCACCGGCGCATTCAGCGCCCGCCCGGCGTACTCCGCGGCCGGCGGCATCGGTCCGGCATAGCCGGGCGGGCGGTTGATCACGTGGATCGGCCCGCTTTGCACCTCGGCGCCGAAGTACGCCGAGCCGACCGAATCGCGGTAGCGGGGCGCCGACACCTGCGGCGGCACGGTCCAGGCCGAGGTGTTGTCGTCGAGGATCGAGAAGCATCTCGGGCATTTCGTGATCAACGCGGCGGCCTCATTTCAGCACCGGCAGCAGCGCGGCGGCCAATTCGTCGACCAGCGCCGGGTTGGCGGCCAGGTGCCGTTCGGCGGGGGCACCCGCCGGGGGCGGGCCCAGCAGCGGGCCCGCGGCCCGCAGCCGTTGGTCCGCCGAGATCCGCAGCGCTGGAAACGGCTGCTGGGTCAACAGTTTCACCGAATCGGTGAGCAGCAGGGTGCGTTCGTTGGGCGGCAGCGCCGACCACCGCGCCCCGGCCGACCACCGCACCGGCGCCCGGGCCACCGCCTGGGCCAGGTCCGCGACCGGGCCAGCACCGGGTGCAGCGCGCCCCCACCAGCGTCGCCG
>PPEA01000007.1 GCA_002967005.1 Mycobacterium talmoniae | reverse complement strand
CCGGCATCTCGGTGCATGTCGGACCGCCGGTGGGTCGCGGGAAGGCCGCCGCGTCGGCGCTAAACGCCAACGCGGCCCCGCACAACCCGACGCCGGCAACTGTTGCGATGTTGAATCGGCTCAAGATTTCCAACGCTCATTCCCATGAGTCGGCTATTCACGTATCCGCGCCCAGCTGGTTCCGCTCATCACTCAGCGCAGCGAAACCGTAGCGCGGTGGGGCAACCGTGCCTAGATGAGGAACGAAATGGCTGCGGGATCGAGACACAATGCACGCCATACCGTGACCGCATCAATTCCCAATTGTGACGGGCACTTTGAGACGGGTCGCGGCTCAGAAGGTGTTGTCGGCCCCGAACCGGGCGACCGGGTCCGCGGTGGCTTCGATCTTCGCGACCAGGCCGTCGCGGATCGTCAACACGACCATGGCGAACAACCGTCGTTCCGCGTAGGCCAGTAGCACCGGCTGTCCCGCCGGCCCGGCGACCAAGGTGGCGCCCGGTCCCAGGTACCGCAAAAGGTTGGTCGCCACGTCGTGGCGTCCATGGTTGATCTGCGGCGGTAACGCGGGGTCGGTCAGCACCGTTCCCACCCCCCACACGCTGGGATCGAGCACCGCGGCCAGCGCCTGCAGGTCGCCGTTGGCGCAGGCGGTGATGAAAGCCTCAGTGACCAGCTGGTTTTCGGCCGGCGCCACCTCCTGAAGCCGCGGCTGCCCGCTGGCGACCTTGGCCCGCGCCCGCCGCGCCAACTGCCGGCAGGTGCCGACCGGCCTGCCCACCGTTTCCGCGATCGCGTCGAACGGGACCTCGAACACGTCGTGCAGCACGAACGCCACCCGCTCGCCGGGGCTGAGCCTGCTCAACACCTGCAGCAGCGCGCCGGAGACCTGATCATCGAGGGTGACCCGGTCGGCCGGGTCGACCTCGCGGGCCGACGCCACCTCCTGCACGGTGTCGGTGGGCCGTTCGCGACGGGCCCGCGCCGAGCGCACCTGATCGAGGCACAGCCGTCCCGCCACCACGGTCAGCCAGCCGCGCACATCGTCGATCTCCTCGATATCGGTGCGCGCCAACCGCAGAAACGCTTCCTGCGCAACATCTTCGGCGTCGCCGATATCACCGAGCATCTGATAGGCGAGGTTCACCAGATACGGCCGGTGGCTGCGCCAGGCCGCGGCGACCCGGTCGCCGGAGTGGGGGGACGATTCGCTCATGTGTTGACGACGATCCGGGGCCGCGAAAAGTTACCGGCCGCGGCGGTAACTTTTGCGGCTTTCGCCCCGTCCTTGATGGCAGAACCCTGGAAAGGAGCCATCACATGATCATCGTCGTCACCGGCGCGACCGGCAATGTCGGTCGCCCGCTCGTCACCGCCCTCGCCGACGCCGGAGCCAAGGTCCGCGCGGTCACCCGTCATCCCGCGGCCGCCGGCTTGCCCGCACAGGTCGAGGTGGTGGCATCGACCGCCGAGGCGCTGCCCGGCGCCTCGGCGGTATTCCTCAACTCGCGGGCGCTGATCGGCCAGCTGCCCGACATGGTGGACCTGGCCACCCGGTCCGGGGTCGCCAAGCTGGTCGCGTTGTCGGCCCTCAACGCCGACGACGACTTTTCCCGGCAGCCGTCCCGGTTCCGCGGCGACCGCAATAAGGAGGTCGAGCAACTCGCGGTCGACTCCGGCCTGGCCTGGGTGAGCCTGCGGCCCTCGGTGTTCGCCACCAACTTCGTCGGCATGTGGGCGGGCCAGATCCGCGCCGGCGATATCGTCACCGGCCCGTACGCGGCGGCGTCGACCGCCCCGATCGTCGAGAACGATATCGCCGCGGTGGCCGCCCACGCGTTGCTGACCGACGACCTTGTGGGACAGAAGATTCCGTTGACCGGTCCGCAGGCGTTCACCAACACCGAGCTGCTCGCGGTCATCGCCGAGGCGCTGCACCGCCCGTTGCGCTACCAGGAGGTGCCCGCCGACGCGGTGCGGCAACGGTTCATCACCATCGGCTTGCCCGCCGAATTCGCCGACGCCTACACCGCGCTGCTCGCCGCAACCGTCGACACGCCGGCCCTGGTGACCCACGAGGTGGAGAAGATCCTGTGCCGTCCCGCCGAAACATTCGCCCACTGGGTGGCCCGGCACCCGGAACTGTTCAGCTAGCACAAGGAGCCAGAAGATGTCCGAGCTGCGCCCACCGCGCTACCTCAAACCGATGAACAAGTTCATGATGGCCGTGCAGAAGCTCGGCATCCCGACCGGCCCGGCGATGGTGTTGACCGTGCCCGGCCGCAAATCGGGTCGGCCCCGCAGCACCCCGATGACGCCGTTCGACTACCGGGGCGGCCTGTACGTCGTGGCCGGGTATCCCGGCGCGGACTGGGCGCGCAACGCCCGGGCGGCGGGTGTCGGCACGCTCAGCCGCGGACGCCGGTCGCGCCGGGTCGCGGTCGTCGCACTGACCGCCGAGGAGGCCCGGCCGGTGC
Source organism: Mycobacterium talmoniae (assembly GCA_002967005.1). GTDB lineage: Bacteria > Actinomycetota > Actinomycetes > Mycobacteriales > Mycobacteriaceae > Mycobacterium > Mycobacterium talmoniae. Next base: position 10,929 of record PPEA01000007.1, on the reverse strand, counting down.
TGCGGGTATTCGCGACCAAGGTCCCCGTCGGGGTGGCGTTCGCCAAGCGTTCCGGGTTGGTCCGTGACGGCACACCCGAGGAGTTCGAGGCGCTGGCCGACCGGCTCACGGTGTTCCGGTTCGACCCGCTCCCGGCGTCCTGCTGAAATCGACGTCCATATTGCGCAAACCCCCGATTCTGGGGGCTACGTGTCAATCTAGGCGTCGATCTCAGCAGCGACCGCGCCCCGATCAGCGGTTGCGGATCTTGCGGATCACCAGCACCACGCCGAGCGCCCCGAGCCCGGCCAGCGACATCGCCACCGCGGGCTTCTTGACGAAGGCGAGCACCCGGGCCTTGGCGTCATCGGCGAGTCGGCGGGGATTGGCCCGTTCGGCGAGCGAATCGACGGTGGAGGCCAGCCGATCGCGGGCCTCGTCGATCTCCTTTTTGATGGTGTCGGGATCCCGGTCCGCCACGCTCGTCCTCCATGTCCTCCCGCACCGGCCGCTGCGTGGGCTCGGTCCTTGAGTTGCTGCCTTGTCGCATACCCTAGAGCAGCCGGTGCCCGTCCCGGTGCTCCGGTGAGCAGAAAGGGATGTTCGTTGACCGACACCGCGCGCCTGCAGCCCGGCGACACCGCGCCCGCGTTCAGCCTCCCCGACGCCGACGGCAACCCGGTGTCGTTGGCCGATTACCGGGGTCGGCGGGTGATCGTGTACTTCTACCCGGCGGCCTCCACCCCCGGCTGCACCAAGCAGGCCTGCGACTTCCGCGACAACCTGCGCGAGCTGGGCGACGCCGGGCTCGACGTGGTCGGCATCTCCCCGGACAAGCCCGCCAAGCTGGCCGAATTCCGTGACGCCGAAGGGTTGACGTTCCCGCTGCTGTCCGATCCGGAGCGCAGCGTGTTGAGTGCGTGGGGCGCCTACGGCGAGAAGAAGATGTACGGCAAGACGGTGCAGGGCGTGATCCGCTCGACGTTCGTCGTCGACGAGCAGGGCAAGATCGCCGTCGCGCAGTACAACGTCAAAGCCACCGGGCATGTCGCCAAACTGCGCCGGGATCTGGCGGTCTAAACCAGCGACCCCAGCAGCAGCGCCTCGCTGATCGCCGCGCGTTCCAGCACCCCCAGGTGCAGGCTTTCGTTGACGCTGTGCGCCTGGGTGGCGGGGTCTTCGACCCCGGTGACCAGGATCGTCGCGGCCGGGTAGGCGGCGGCGAATTCGGCGATGAACGGGATCGAGCCGCCCATGCCCATCTCCACCGGGTCGGTGCCCCAGCCTGCCGAAACGCCGCCGGGCGGCGTCGTAGCGACCCAGGACCCGTCGGGGCCCAGCTGGCCGCCGAACTTCACGCTGAGCTGATAGCTGTCGCGGGGGCGGGGCCGCAGCGCTTCGGCGAGCAATAGTTCGTTGTGCCCCATGCCGTAGAAGTCGCCGGTGTCCACCAGCCTGATGCCCGCGTCCAGGGCGGCGTGCACGGTGGCGATGCTTTCGGCGCGGTCGGCGGCGCCGTATGCCGCCGACATGCCCATGCAGCCGAGGCCGATCACAGAGGTGGTCAAGGTTCCGAGTGTGGTGGTTCGCATGCGGCCAGTGTTGGTCGAAACTGGCGGTGCCACCAGGCCGCGTCGAACCCGGGACTGCCAGTCCCCTGTCTCGCCGCCGTTGACTGAGCAACAATGGTCCGATGGATCGTGCCGCGCTGGCCGAATTCTTGCGCCGCCGCCGCGAGGCGTTGCGGCCAACGGATGTCGGCCTGCCCGCCGGTGCGCGGCGGCGTACCGCGGGCCTGCGCCGCGAGGAAGTCGCGCAGCTGACCGGGATGTCGGTGGACTATTACGGCAGGCTGGAGCAGGCCCGCAGCACCCAGCCGTCACCGCAGATGTTGCGGGCGTTGGCGCGTGCGCTGCGCTTGACCGACGACGAGACCGATCACCTGTACCGACTGGCCGGTCATGCCGTTCCCGAGCGGCACGGGCAGTCGACCCACGTGCGGCCGGCCCTGTTGTTCGTCCTGGACCAGATGCGTGACGCGGCCGCCTTCGTCTGCTCCGACACCGATGTCATGCTCGCGCAGAACGACCTGGCCAAACTGCTGATGGGCGACCTCGTCACCGGCGAGACCGGGCTGCGGTCCTCCATCAGCTGGCAGTGGTTCACCGACCCGGATGCCCGGGCGGCGGTCCCCGCCGACGAGCACGACGAGCACAGTCGGGTGATGGTGGCGGACCTGCGGGCGGCGTGGGCACGCCGCCGGACCGATGCCGACATGCGCGAACTCGTGGAACGCCTGCTGGCGCACAGCCGCGAATTCGCCGAGTTGTGGGCGCGTCACGAGGTGGCCGTCCGGCGCATGCAGCGTAAGACGTTCCTGACCAGGGTCGGTCGCATCACGCTGGACTGTGAAGTGTTGGCGACGACGGATGGTCAACGGTTGGTGGTTCTCACCCCGCCCGCCGGATCGTCCGCCGCGGAGAAGCTGCGCCTGCTTGCCGTGGTGGGGAACCAGGCCGTGGGCTAATTGGTTGTCGCCCGATTGGCCGAGGTCGGCCCGATCAGCCCGCGCAGGCGGTGAGCCTCGGCGGGGAGAAGGCGACCGACCCGACGCCGCCGAGCGTCATGCCATTGTCGTCGAGCGTCATCCTCGTCACGTACGTGCAGGTTTGGATTTCGGTCAGCCCGTTCAGGAAGACCACGTCGTAGGTGTAGTCGAACGAGCGCACCAACTGGCTCCCGTTCCACACCACGTCCAAGGCAAAACCGAGCGACGACGCCGAGCGGGCACCAAGCACCCGCGGGCCGACCTCGCCTATCCCCGGCTTCAGGGAGAACGGGGTGCCGTCCTGCTTGGTGCCCGCCACGCTGACGCTGCGGATCTTGTAGCCGGTGGCCGCTGTCGGCACGGCGGGACCCGAGGAGATCTTCGTGCTGAACAAGATGGAGTAGTTGGTGCCACCCGAAACCGCCGTCGTGCTGAAACTCGTCGAGGTGAACTCTTCGGGTAGCTCGACGGCGCAATTGTCGACCGAGCCCGACGGATCATCGCAACCCGAATCCGGCGGGTCCGCCAGGGAAGACGGTGGGGTCAGGGCAATGCCAATCATCGGCACCGATAACGCAATACCCCGCATCAGCACGCGCCGGGAGACCGCCTTCGTGGGAATGTCCATCAAGGATTGCTCCTTCCAGGCAGGAAGCGCAGGCCATCGCACATGGTAGTGAGTGTGGTGCCAGAATGTGGTCGTATCAACGGGTTTGCGGCGATGCCGTCGGCCGATCAATCAGCGGGCGCAATCCACCGCTACTTCAAGGGCAGCGCAGATATCGCGCATTCGACCGTCGGCGAGTCGGCCGAGTCGACTGACCAACACCGCGACGGAGACGCTTTCGAGAGAGTCAAGATTCACCGCGGAACGTCGCGGGACCGGGTCGGTATCGGGTTCAAGAACGACCTCGCTGGGCAGTCCCCGGATCGTGGTCGTGCACGGCGCGACGAGGGTGCGCCGAAGCCGGGGGATGGCCGCGTCTCTCGACATGACAACCACTGGGCGGCGGCCGATTTCTGGCAATTCGCACCACCAGAGTTCGCCGCGGGCCGGAAGCGCACTCATGACGCGCCGGCCGCGCGCCGCCACGAGGCCAAGTCGCCCCACGCGTCCGGTTCCTCGGCGGGGTGCTCGTCGTAGGCGGTGTAGCTCGCGTCCAGCTCGGCGGACCGGTGACGCGCCAACAGTGCCGCTAGCGCCTCGTCGATGAGGACGGCGTCGGTAACTCCTGATCGCAAGCCGCGTGCGGTGCCCAGTAGATCCGCGTCGACGGTGGTGCTCAAACGTATGCGAGCCATGCCACGATTATGCCACTCGCGTGACGGGTCGCCCGGTGCCTGTAAAGCGCGACCCTTAATACGGCGTGCCAAAACGGCCGTATACGGTCCAGATATGAGTCGAGTGGCGGTCATCACAGGCGGTGCGGGCGGCATGGGTCAAGCGACGGCGAAGGTCGTCGGTCGCGATCAGACGGTCGTGCTGTGCGACGTCAGGCAGGACCGGCTGGAGGCCGCGGCCGCCGCGCTGAGCGACCTCGGCATCACCGCCACCGCCGTCAACTGCGATGTGACCGACCGGCAGGCGGTCGATCGGCTCCTGGAGACCGCATCTGGTCTCGGGACGCTCACCTCGATCATCCACACCGCGGGGGTCAGCCCCAGCATGGGCGACGCCGATTACGTCATGCGGACCAATGCGCTGGGGACCGTCAACGTCAACGAGGCCTTCTACGCGACGGCCGGCGAGGGCTCCGCGATCGTCAATGTGGCCTCGATGGCCGCTCACATGCTGCCGGCGGAGATCATCCCGACGGGCCACTTCCCGGTGGCGGTGCAGGACGGCGAGGCCTTCCTGAACGAGATGAGGACGGTATACGGCGTGGCGCCCGAGGAGGCGCGATCCGGGCTCGCCTACGCGGTCAGCAAGAGCTTTGTCCGGTGGTACTCGACCTCGCAGGCCGAGCGGTTCAACGGCCGCGGGCTGCGCATCGTGTCGGTGTCGCCCGGTTCTATCGACACCGAGATGGGCCGGCTGGAAGAGCAAGCCGGGGCCGGCGCGATGGTCGCCGACGCCGCGGTCCCGCGGTGGGGGAAGCCGGAAGAGATGGCCGAGCTGCTCGCCTTCTGCGCCAGCGACCGAGCGGGATACCTCACCGGCACCGACATCCTCAACGACGGCGGAGTGATCGCCTCGATGACGGAGCGAGCCCGAGCGGCGGCGGCGAACAGTTGAGCGCGCCGCCGGGTGGCGGCGGTGAAGTTAAGTTCACGCTCGAACGCCGGCGGTGAACCTAACTTCACGCTCGGCGCCGGGGCGGCTCAGAGCGTCCAGAAATACCGGCTGGTGGGCACCAGGTCCAATCCGGTGTCCGCGCCGAAGCGGGCCACGCTGGCCATGAGCTCGGTGACCCGGCGGGTGAGTTCGGCGTCGTCGCCGCGACTGCCGTAGAAGGCGTGCGGGTCGGACATCCCCGCCATCGGGAAATGCTCCTCGACGATCGCCGCGACCTCCGGCGACGCGGGGGTCAGCGCCTCCTCGACCGTGTTCTGGATGTAGCCCACCGTGTTCTGGGTGCGGATGGCGATCGGCGTGTGGTGAACGTGCCAGAACTCCAGGTACTCGTCCCGAGGCATCGACGCCGGCCGGCGCAACAGGGCGACATTGGCCAGCACATCCAATCGGGTGCCATCGGGAACCGGCAACGGATCCAGGCGGATCTTCTCGGTCACCCGATAGGCGTGCGGCGCCGACTCATCGGCGGCTTCGGCCACGGTGTCGATCACCCCCGCCGCGGTCCCGCGGGTCCAGACCGAGACCAGCCCGGTGATCGGTTCGCCGGGCCCGAACCGCATCATCGCGCGGGCGACGTCGGCGTCGTCGAGGTTGAGCTGCAGCGCCGACGCTCCGTTCGCGGCCAGCGCCGCCCGAAACGAGGGTGCGGACAACCGAGCCCCGAGGTCGGCGCCGTGCAGGGCGAGGATCAGCTTGGTCACCGCACCGACATTAAGCCGGGGTGCGGAACCGCGCAGGGGCGGGCCCCTACGCCCGGCCGGTGCGTTCCCGGTGCTTGCAGCCCGGCCAGCAGCAGGGCCGGCGCTTGCCTTCCTCCAGCTCCTCCTGGGTCCGGCGAATGCGGCGCTGTCGGGTCGAGTCCTGCTTGGCATCCTCGACCCAGCAGATGAACTCGTTGCGGGCCAACGGCGTGATGTCGTTCCAGGCCGCCAGGGCCGTGGAGTTGACGATCAGCGCCTCGCGGAGGTCCGCGGGCAACTTGTGCACGACCCCTCCGGGCACCCGTGTGCTGCTCACCGGGCCAGGGTAGCGTGCGCCCGCGTTTGATCCCGCCGCAAAGCGGCAACCCTTCGGTGCACCCGGTCGGCGACGTCGACCGGTATGACCGCAGGGACGCAGCCATGGCCTTTGACCTCACGCCGACCGCGGCGCAACACGATCTGGCGCGGCGCACCCACGAGTTCGCCGAATCCGTGATCCGTCCGGTCGCCCTCGACTATGACCAACGGCAGGAGTTTCCCTGGCCGGTGCTGGAAGAGGCCGCCCAGCAGGGCTTCTACAGTCCGCTGTTCTACCGGGATCTGATCGGGGATTCGACCGGCCTGTCGTTGCCGATGTTCATGGAGGAGCTGTTTTGGGGGTGCGCCGGCATCGGGTTGGCGATCGTGATGCCGGCGCTGGCGCTTGCGGCGATCGGTCAGGCCGCTTCCCCGGAGCAGATGCTGGAATGGGCGCCGGAGTGCTTCGGCACCCCGGGCGACCTCAAACTCGCGGCGCTGGCGATCTCCGAACCCGAAGGCGGCAGCGACGTCCGGAACCTGCGAACCACGGCACACCGGGATGGCGACGACTGGGTGATCGACGGCCACAAGATGTGGATCGGCAACGGCGGCATCGCCAATGTGCACGTGGTCAACGCCGTCGTCGACGAAGAGCTGGGCCACCGCGGCCAGGCGCTGTTCATCGTGCCGGGCGGCAGCCCGGGGCTGGAACTGGTGCGCAAGCTCGACAAACTGGGCTGCCGGGCGTCGCACACGGCCGAGTTACGGTTCGACGCCGTTCGGGTCCCCCAAGCCAACCTGCTGGGCGGACAGGAGAAGCTCGACCAGAAACTGGCCAAAGCCCGCGAGGTCATCGCGGGCGGCAAGCACTCCGGCTCGGCGACGTTGGGCACCTTCGAGCAGACCCGCCCGATGGTCGCTGCGCAGGCGATCGGCATCGCCCGCGCAGCACTGGAATACGCCACCAGCTACGCCACCCGCCGGGAAGCCTTCGGCGGGCCGATCATCGACAACCAGGGTGTCGGGTTTCCGTTGGCGGAGTTGGCCACCCGGGTCGACGCCGCGCGGCTGTTGACCTGGCGGGCCTCCTGGATGGCGGCCAACGGCATCGCCTTCGACCGCGGCGAGGGCTCCATGTCGAAGATGGCGGCCAGCGAAGTCGCGGTCCGCGCCACCGAGCAGGCCATCCAGACGCTGGGCGGCTGGGGCTATATCACCGACCACCCGGTCGAGAAGTGGTATCGAGACGCCAAGCTCTACACCATTTTCGAAGGGACCAGCGAAATCCAGCGGATCGTGATCTCGCAGGCGCTGGGCGCCGCGGAAGGCGTCCCGCCGCTGCACGTCGAGCTCGAACCGTCCGGCGGCCCGCTGAACCGGCTGTTCGGTCGCGGCACCCCGTTGCGCACCCGGGCCGCCGCGCGGCGCTTGCGATGCAAGACCACATTCCCGAGCCGGTCATGCGCGTCGCGATGAAAGCGCTGCGGCCGCCGCGCAACTGAACGGCGCGGCCCGCTCACCGGGTGGTTCCGGCCAGAACGGTGTCCAGCCCCGCGGCGAATCGCTGGTCGCGGTTGCCGGTGAGGATGGCGATCGCGTCGTCGCTATCCGAGATCCGCGGATAGTCGGTGACGCCGATCGCCTCCACCAGAGCATCCCACTCGTCGGCGTCGGCCAGCTCCACGAAAGCCTGCTCGAGGATCACGAAACCCGTTGTGTAGGTGCGCAATACCAGCGCGATGTCGCCCGCGCTGAACGGCGGCACCGTGATGGTCTGCAACAGGGTCATCAGGGTGGCCGACAATTTGAGGGTGGCGGCAAACGGCGCGTAGGAATCGGCCACGATCCGTCCGCCGTCGCGGAAGGCCAGCATCGCGTCGCGCATCCGGATGCAGCACAGCTTGACCTGATCGACGGACGGGTGGGCGGTGTCGATGTCGTCGAGGTCGATCGTGGCGTAGATGGCATCGGCCATCGCCCGCTGCAGGTCCTTCCTGTCCCGGAAGTGTTTGTACAACGCCCCGGGGCTCACCTGGGCGGCCGCCGCTAGCCGGCGCATGGTCAGCGCGTCGAGGCCGTTCGCCGCGACGTAGCCGTGCGCCAGCGCCACCAGCTTGTCTCGGCTCAGTCCGCGTTTGACCATCGGCGTCGAGCCTAGAACGCCCCACTTCCCACCGGTGGTGAACATTGTTTACTATCGCCTTAATGCGCAGCACGCAGCGGAGGGTGACCCGATGACCGACCATGCCGTGGTGATTGCCGGAGCGGGCCCGACCGGACTGATGTTGGCCGGCGAATTGGCGCTGGCGGGCGTCGACGTCGCCGTCGTCGAGCGCCGCTCCGCCCACGACCTGGTCGGTTCCCGAGCCGGGGGGATGACGCCGCGCACCATCGAAGTTCTCGATCAGCGCGGCATCGCGGAGCGGTTCCTGGCCCAAGGGGTCACCTGCCGGATCGGGCACTACTCGTGGCTTCGCCTCGACATCTCGGATCTGCCCACCAGACACAACTACGGGCTTGCGCTATCGCAGTACCGTGTCGAGCGCACCTTGGCCGATTGGGTGGGCGAATTGGGCGTGCCGATCCATTACGGCTGCGAGGTAACGGGTTTCGCCCAGAATGACGCCGGCGTCGAGATCGACCTGTGCGATGGCCGGGCGCTGCGCGCTGAATACCTCGCTGGGTGCGACGGTGGCCGCAGCGTCATCCGCAAGGCGGCCGGTATCGACTTTCCGGGCTGGGAGCCGTCGATCAGCTGCCTGATCGCCGATGTCGAGACGGGCGAGGAACCGCCGTGGGGTCTGCACCGCGACCAGGCCGGCTTCCATTCCTTTTTCCAGTTGGAGGACGGCGGACCGGTGCGGGTCATGGTGGCAGCACCTCACGTCGGTCAGGCGGGGGAGCCCACCCTGGGCGACATCCGCGCGGCACTGCTGGCGGTGCGCGGCACCGACTACGGAATACGTGCTGCCGCCTGGATTTCCCGGTTCACCGACGTCACCAGGCAGGCGGCGTCCTACCGCGACGGACGGGTGCTGCTCGCCGGCGACGCCGCACACGTGCACTTGCCGATCGGTGGCCACGGCCTCAACACCGGGATCCAAGATGCGGTCAACCTCGGTTGGAAGCTGGCGCAGGTGGTGCACGGCGCCTGCCCCGAGGCGTTGCTGGACACCTACCACGCCGAACGGCATCCGGTCGCGCGCGCATGCTGCACAACACCATGGCCCAGACCGCACTCATCGGTCCCGGCGAACGTATCGGCGCCCTGCGCGACACCATGTCCGAGCTGCTGAGCATGGATGCGCCGCGCACCCGGATCGCGGCGACGATGTGCTGGTTGGACATCCACTACGACCTCGGCGACGGGCACCCGCTGCTGGGGCGCCGCATGCCCGACCTCGACGTGGTCACCCCCGACGGGCCGGTCCGGGTGTTCACGCTGCTGCACCCTGCCCGCCCGGTGCTGCTGAACCTCGGTCCGCCGCTGGACGTCTCCGGGTGGGCAGAGCGCCTGCGGGTGATCGAGGCGCACTACACCGGGGTGTGGGAGCTGCCCGTCCTGGGCCGGGTGGCGGCCCCGGCGGCCGTGCTGATCCGCCCCGACGGGCACGTCGCCTGGGTGGGTGACGGCACCGACGCCGGGCTGCGCGACGCGCTGACGCGCTGGGTGGGATCACCCGCGGCTTGAAGCGCGGCGGGCGAAGGCCGGGGCGCGCTCGGGCCGCACCCCGACGCCGACGAAGTAGGCCGGAACGGCGCGAGCCAGGGCAGCCGGTTGATCACGCGGAACAGCGCGGCCGGTGGGGTGATGTCCTCGCCGCGCACGATCGGGCCGAGCAACAGCCGATGCATCACCCGCTGCACCGCTTGGGTCACCGCGGCGGGCAACGCCCGCCGGCGTCGCACCGCGGCCAGGGCACGGCCGGTGACCCGGTGCCGGCGCAGCGGCTCGGCCAGCAAGGTGGCGGCGGCGACGGCGTCTTGGATCGCCAAGTTGATCCCGACCCCGCCCACCGGTGACATCGCGTGCGCGGCGTCACCGATACACAGCAGCCCGTCGGTGTGCCAGCGGCGCAGCCGGTTCACCCGCACGTCAAGCACTTTGACGTCGTCCATCGAGGTCAGCCCGGTCACCGTCCGGGCGGCTTCGGGCACCAGGTCGACGACGTCGCGGCGAAACGCGTCGAGGCCTCGGGCCCGCAACTGGGCGTCGCTGCCCTTGGCGCCCAGGTACGCGACCTGAAAGTAGCCCGGGCGGGGGATCAGGATGGCGGCCTTGCCGCGCGCGAGGCGGGGCACCAGGGAGAACTCTGCGGCACCGTCCCGCGGTAGCCGAAACCACCACACGTCGAACTTCACCGGGTACTCGCGCACCTTGAGCCTGGCCTGCTGCCGGGCCAGTGACCCCCGGCCGTCGCAGGCCACCGTCAACTCGGCCCGCAATTCGCCGGGCCCGTCCGGGCTTTGGTAGCGCACCCCGGCGACCCGGCCGGCCTCCTGCAGCAGCCCGGTGACTTCGGTGCGCATCCGCAACGTGAAGTTCGGCTCCGCGGCGGCGGCCTCGGCGAGCAGGTTCAGCAGATCCCACTGCGGCACCATCGCGATAAACGGATGGGGTTGACGCAGCCGCCGGAAGTCCACCAGGGTCGCGGCGCGCCCGTTGGCTTCCAACCGCGCTTCGCGGACCTCGGAGTGCGGCAACGCCGCGAAGCGCTCCCACAGCCCCAGCTCGTCGAGCAGCCGCATGGTGGTGGGGTGCACGGTGTCACCGCGGAAATCCCGCAGAAAGTCGCCGTGCTTCTCCAGCACGGTGACGTCCACGCCGGCGCGGGCCAACAGCAGCCCGAGCACCATTCCCGCCGGACCGCCGCCGATGACCGCGCAGGTGGTCTTCTCAGTGCCCATCGATGTCCTCAGTCCCGGGGTCTGCCGCACCTGCCGCGAAACAGGCCTACCGCGAGGCTAGCTGGCCCGGTGTGGATTTCGAGCGCCTAACGATTGTGTTGTGCCTCGGCCTCGACGCTCGCACAACCAGCGCGGACGTGTTCTGGTGGAACGCGATGGTGTTTCTTTGGGAGGTCTCCTACCCGGGCGGGTGGCCG
>PPEA01000699.1 GCA_002967005.1 Mycobacterium talmoniae | reverse complement strand
CGGCTGCGTAACCATGTCAAGAAGATCATCGGTAAGCCGTGTGCGGGAAAACCGCACGCACGGATTGAAAGGGGGAAGGGGAAACGGGCTCCTCACCGAGCACCGCGCCCCGGACTACCAATGACCAAGTACAGCAATTCACACAACGACGGCGGACGACCCAAAGCCCAGATCGATCCTCGCCTGCACGCCGCCCTCGAAGCTTCTGCCGATGAAAACCGACTTGCGAACCGGCGCGCAGCCGAGCAGTTTGACCGCAAACGGCAGTGTTCCGAAGACGGATCCACCGGCCGGGGCCGACACCTGAGAAGCAAATCCATGCCCCCCATGCCGCAGGTGCCGCCGAGCATGCCGCCTAACGGCCAGTAAACGTACCGGCGTGCCAGTAGTTCGGCCCCGAAAACAGCCCGCTCCCCCACCCCGGTTTCCGGCGCTCAACGCTGCAACGCCTACCTCGCAGGCGGAATCTGCACGCAGTTGTCGCGTGGATGTACCGGGTCGGTAGCCATGCCAGCGCCCTGGAAACGCTTCGCACTCAACAGCATGCGCAACAGTGACGCTGACAATTCGCGCAACAATGGCTATGTCGGCGTGCGCGTCTGACGTGCGAAAAGCGGCTGTGGCGGTCCCAGCCGCGCGATCAGCAGGTTGGGAATGGCGTGGTACCCGGAAAGGGGTGTGGGCCGCGACGCGGGTATCTAGCCCCGATTACGCCGCTCCCCCTCCATGTTTCGTGTGATATCACATGCAACAGTGGCTGTGTTAGGAGTCGCGCTAGCAGCGGTGCTACCTGGCGGTGCTAGCACCAGGCAGCGCGGCCTATGAAGGGCTCCAGCGGGCCCGGCGGTGCGCTCGTGCCTGCTAGTAGCGCTGCTAGCAGTAGCCAGGTATATCTATAACGTCGTTGACAGCTTCGGTTTCTGCGGTGTGTCGCAACGCGCTACACGCGGTGGTGTGCGTTACGGTGTGGTCACCGCAGACCTAGTAGCACTCGGCGGTGTGCTGTCTGGCCGCCGCTGGTGCTATCGGATATAGGGAGGTACGCGCTAGTGGGTTACTGTGCGGAAGGTATTGGTGTCCACCGCTTGGCGCGCGGCCCGCGCCCAGGAAGTGGTGTGCCATTGCACCCGGCGCTGCGGTCGGTGCTGGGCGGTGTGCAGTGACGGTTACAGATTCGTTATCACCCTCCGTGGCGCTGCTCGACCGGGTCGACGTCGCGCCGACGCCGGAGCTCGTGGATCTGCTCCCGCGGCTGATTGTCACCATCGCAGCCTGGAAGGGCGGCGTCGGCAAGACCGAACTCGCTAAAGAGCTCGCGTGGCTCCTCGATGCCGTCCTCGTGGACCTCGACTGGGACGAGGGGGGCGCAACCCGCGCCTGGGGCTACCGGCATGAGACTCGCACAACCGCGCCGTTGCTCGATGCGCTCGATTCGGGCCGGGTCCCTAAACCGTTGACCGGTGGGGGAGTCCGCGCCGACCTCGTTCCCTCACACCCTGACTTCGCGATCAATCAGCCCCCGCCCGACGTGATGGCGACAGCGCTGGAGCAGTGGTCACAGGCGCTTGGCCGGCCCCTGGTGATCGACACCCACCCGGGCGGCGTCGCCTCCACCATGGGAGCGGTCGCCGCCGCACATGTCATCGTGGTCCCGGTCAACCTCGAGACACGCGCGCTCAAGGCGACCGAGAGCATGGCCAAAGAGCTGCAGGGCGGCTACCCGCTCCTGTTTATCCCCAACCGTGTCGAAGCGGCGCCAGAGGCCGAGCTGAAGCATCTCGAGCACATCAGTCAAACCTACGGAATTCCGGTGGGGCCGGCAGTCCTCAGCCACACGTTCTTGAAGCGGCGCAAGCTGACGATGGCGGTGTGCTCGCCGGGCAAATCCGGTGAGATTCCAGCCCGATCGGCCAGTTTCGTCTCCGAGGTACACGAGCTCGCGAGAACAGTTTTGGATTTCGCCGTGCTCCAGGCAAAGCAGTAGAGGAAGGACTAGACGATGGCTGATGGCATTACCGCGCTGCGCCAGAAGAAGCGCGAACGAACCAGTAGGCAAGCCCCTCCTCCCCGGCACCCGACCGGGCGCGACATCGTCGCAGAGTTCGTCGCCGGCCAGGCGGTAACCGCCGTAGCTCACATCGACGAGCAGGACCCGCCCGCGCCCCCTGCTCCGGCCGCGATCCCCGCCGAACCGACCTCCGACCCGGTCGAGTCCGCCCTCGACGAGGCAGGTTCCGTCGTTGACGGCAGCCAGACGCAAGCGCCCGATCCCGCGGCTAAGCCCGTTCGGGCGGCCGCCGGCCGCCGCAGCAAGCGCCCACTGCCGGATCTGACCATCGATTGGACGGATCCGCTGATGCACGTCGCTACCCCCACACGTGTCAGTGTCGCGAATTCGGTTGTGCGTCAGTTCAAAGACGTTGCCGACCAGCCCGGTTCCCCGCCCCAGACCGAGTTGATCCTGTCAGCAGTGAATGATCAGTTGCACCGGTTACCGGAGCTAGTGTTAAGCCGCCGGCCCGAAGAACAGCAACAAACAGGGTTTTTCCTGCGACGAGCCACCGTGCAAAAGCCTGAGCCGTGGCTGCCGCTATACATGCGGCCCATCGCCGGCGAGGTCGAGGCGTTGAAACGGATCGTCGACTGGGTCACCGAGGTCATCACCGATGGCCACCCCGGCCGGCGGCGGTCCAACCGCTCGGAAGTGGTGACCGCCGCACTCGCCGCGACATATTCGCCACCCGCGCCAACAGCGGTATGACAATCCGTGCAACAACCGCTGCAACAGCGGTGCTGCTAGCGGGTGAAGCTCGATAGCAGCACCGAACCACATAGGGGGGACACGCATGACCGATCTGTCCAAGCCCGACGAAGACGGCCAGGCCGCAGTAGATGCGGCGGCCGGCGACCTGGACCACCAAGTCGGCAACCTGCAGCGCCAGATCGGATCCCTCACGACGAAGGTGAACATTTTGGCCTTCGTCATGGTTGCGGCCTGCTGTATCGGGGTCCTCGTGTGGACAGCCGCCGATCTGCGACGGCCCACCGCGCCCGAACCAACAGATCGGGACCAAGCCCTCAGTGAATTACTTCAGGCCAGGGTGCACTGCTACGACAGCCCTAGCGAAATGGCCGCAGCCCGGCAACGCGCTCTGGCTGCCATCGACCGCTACCGCTGGCAAAACCGATTCGACGCCGAGCAGCACCCGCGGCCCGAAGCCGAGATCCAAATGTGGGGGCCCGACCCGATCCACCCCGAGGGGGAGCTGTCGATCGCCAAGCCCACTTCAGCGTCGGACACCGACGTGTCGCGATGTTTCGAAATCATGCCGCCACCGACCGGTTCCTACTTGCCATACGACAAGTAGCAGTCCGTGTCATAGCCCGAAGTCGTACTCTCACAGCCGAAACCGTCACAGTGACGATCCGCCGCCGCGGTGCTGGAGCTGTTGTTTCGGCCTTCTCACGGCGTTGCGACTGAGGACTCCACCATCTGCGGCTCAACCGCCGGCGGGGGAGCCGCCGCAGTCGCGCCAGCTGGACTGGACAGTGGCGCCCGCCGAAAGCCCAAGAACCCGGTCAGCTTCGCCATCGCCGACGCGGGCTGCATCTGCCCATCCAAGTACACCTTGTTATCGCCCAGCAGCATCACATAACGGTCCTTGAACACCGCCAGATCCCCGACCTGCCCAGACGCCAACGACCCCAAACTGTCCTTTACCGGCGTCCCTACCGGCGGCAGGATCAACCCCGCCGCCTTGTAGGCGTCCTCCAGCGACGCACCACCCAGATGGGCCCGAGCAGCCGCCGCCAGCGCCGGCGACGCCGCCGTGGCGGGGCTGCCATCGGGGCGAACCACCAACGTCGGGCCGGCGGGGCGCCGGCGCTGGCGACGCATTCGGATTCGACCCGTTCGGCGCCGGCTGGCCCTCATTGTTCTGTTCCTTGTTGCCGTTTTCCGAGTTGCCTTTGTTCTCGTTATTTTCCTTCTGGCCCCAGTCTTTGGTGCCCTTGCCCTCGCCCTCATCGGGACCGTTAAGTCCCTCGTCCTCGCGGCGGCCGCCGTCCCGCACCGCGGACCCGATCAAGTCGCCCAAGCTCCCAAGACCGCCCAGGCCGCTCAGGGGGCCGGCGCCCACGCCGCCCAACGCGCCTGGCAGCGCTGACGCCACCTGCGGCAATAGACCCGCAGCCGTGTCAGCCAAATCCCCTGGATCCGTGGCGCCGTACCCAGGATCTTCGTAGTACGGATCCTCGTAGCCGCCACCGCCCATGCCGTAGGGGTCCGGATAGCCCCCATAAGACCCTGCACCCATGCCCAAATCCGGTGGAATCTCCCCACTTCCAGCGCCACTGCCGATGCCGGTTCCGCCCGGATACTGGTTACCCACCCCGGTAATCTCAGCCTTGCGCTTGGCCACCGACGCCCCAGCATCGGAAATGACCTTCGCCACCTCACTGGCCTTGTCCTGCAAGAACTTGTTGACCGCTTCGTCCTTCACCACCGAGGAATCCCCGGAACTCTTGGCGTACTCCAGCTCGCTGTCGATCTCGCCTTTGAGCTGAAGCAGCTTTTTCTTCGCCTCGTCGTTGTCATCGACGATCTGAGCCGCCAGACCGGCCATCGCCTCATCCAGTGCCGTGAGTTCGGCAGTTTTCTTCACCAGGTCGTCCGAGGCCTGTTTCTCTGCATCCGCGGACGACCCGTTCCACCCCGGCATCTCCGGATAAGGGCCGGCCCCCGGTGTCGTACCCGGATAGGGCGGCGCCGGCGAGGCCTGCGAGTCATCGTCATCGTCATCGTCGCCGAACAGGCCCAACCCCCAATCGATCAGATCAACCACACTCATCAGACCACCCAGCCCGATCGCGTCCAGAAAACGGTGACTACCCATCGAAGCCCTCCTTTACAACCACCGTTAGCCGCCCAGAATCGCCCGCACCACCGCCGCCGCGCTGGCCTCATGCTTGGCGTACGCCGACGGCGCCGCCGATACCTGCACCTTTTGCGCCGCTACCGTGACCGGCATCGCCTCCCAACCAGGGATTCTCACCAGCTTGTCAAAAAATTTGCCCGCAGCCGTCACTGGGTTCATCAAATCTGCTGTGGCACCCCAGCTTTGACGCTGTTGGAACGGGCCTACCGAATCATGGTCGTGGCCCACCCCCACGTGCGGCAGACGCATCGATTCAGGCACGTTCGGGTTTGCCAGCACTCGAAGATTAGCTTCGGTCATCGACGTCGCCACCCCGATCTGCGCAGCCTTCGGGGGTAAATGCCGGCGCATCGCCTCAGCCACAATCGCCTTCGCGACCGCCATCTGGTGGGCGTCCAAATCGCCGAACGTTCCCGGCCCGCCCACCGACAGGCCCCCACCCGGCGCCGATCCGTGGGGCACACCTAGGCCACCGGCCAAGCCCGGAAGGCTAAACCCCCCACCGCCCGGCAGGCCCCCGCCCCAGGGCGCAGACGCACCACCGCCGCCCAGCATCGGCATTCCCCCGCCGCCACGCGCCATGCTCGCCCGCCTGTGTGGGTGGTGTCGGGGTCTGCGCCGGCCCGCCGGCCGCCCAGCCGGGCCCGGTGGTGCTAGCCCGTACTGGGCGGCCAACAACGCCAACGCCGCCCTACGCTGCGGAATCGTCG